>DYIH01000019.1 GCA_020723785.1 Thermaerobacter marianensis | reverse complement strand
ATGCCGTCGGGGGCGAAACCCAGGGACCCCGCCCGCAGCAGGAGGAACTGGTTGGAGGAGTTGCCCAGGGTGAAGAGGAGCGTGACCCAGAGGAAGGCCCGCAGCCGCGGGTCCAGCCGGCGCCAGCCGGCGAGGAGATCCGCCCCCGCCGCCCCCGCCGCCCCCGCCGCCGGCGCACCCCCGGCCGCGCCGGCCGACAGCGGACGCCCCCACCGCCGGGCGCCCGGCGCCTCCCGCACGGCCGCCAGCACGGCCACCCCGATCGCGGCCGGGACCAGTGACCACAGGAATACCCGGGTGTAGTCCACCCCGTGGCGCTGCAGGAGCAGGTAGGCCAGGGCCACGCCCAGGAACGCCCCCGCCGTGTCGAACGCCCGGTGCAGCCCGAAGACCCGCCCCCGCAGCCCTGCCGGCGCCGCGTCGGCCAGCAGGGCGTCCCGCGGCGCCGTCCGGATCCCCTTGCCGAACCGGTCCAGGACGCGGCCCACCAGCACCCAGCCCCAGGATGTCGCCAGCACGAAGCAGGCCTTGCTGAGGGCGGAAAAAGCGTACCCCCCGATGGCCAGGGGCTTACGCCGCCCGATCCGATCCGAGGCGTAGCCGGAAAAAGCCTTGAGAAGGCTGGCCAGGCTTTCGGCGATCCCCTCGATGAGGCCGACCGCGGCGGGGGTGGCCCCGAGGGTGGCCGTCAGGAAAAGGGGCAATAGGGGGTAGATCATTTCGCTGCTCACGTCGGTGAGCAGGCTGGTCAGGCTCAGCAACAGTATGTTGCGCATGCCGCCATCACATCCGACTTCGCGACCCCTTCAGCATGCATCCCGGGGAAATCGTCGGCCGGGCCTGGTTATCGGTGGTCCGGACGTATCGGGCAGGGGGATCCCTGTTCAGGTCTTCGGGCGAAACGTACAATGTATCGTGGTTCCCGTGCTATCCATACTACCCCATCTCGATTCGGAATCCTGCAAGAATCCAACTTAGAGTCAGGGCTATAATCTTGTGGTTATAGATACGTTGATAAACATATATTTTACTTTCAATTCGTCCTGGATTAGTTTGAAATACAGAAAGGACTTAAGGCAAAGGGGAAGCGGAGAGCAATGGTCAAGCACCTGATCGTCTTCAACACGGCGCCGGGCGTTACGGAAGAGGCCTGCCTGGCCATGGCCCGCCAGGCCCGGGAGACCCTTACCCGCATCCCCGGCGTCCGGGACGTCGCCTTCGGCGTCGCCGCCGGCGACCAAGCAAGGTACCGCTACCTCCTGATCGTCGAATTCTCCGGCGAGGACGTCATCGACCTCTACCGGGACCATCCGATCCACGTGCAGTTCGCCAACCAGGTCTTCCGGCCCATGGCTGTGGAACGCATCACCACCGACTACCGGATGGTGCTCTGAGGAGGCCGCCCATGAGCCTGGTCAACGGGGTCGAGATGCTGTGGAAGGCTCGGTCCGAAGGGTACGCCGTCGGGGCCTTCGACCTGATCAACCTGGAGTTCCTGGATGGCGTCCTGGCCGGGGCGGCGGCCCGCCGGGCGCCGGTCATCCTCAGCCTGGCCGAGATGCACCTGGACCACGCGGACCTGGATCTGTTCGCCCCGGCCCTCATCAAGGCGGCTGAACGGGCCTCCGTCCCGGTGTCGGTGCACCTGGACCACGGCGAGCGGCTGGAGACGGTCGAACGAGCCCTGGCGGCCGGCTTCACCAGCGTGATGATCGACGGCTCCGCCCTCCCGTACGAGGAGAACGTCAGGCTGACCCGCGAGGCGGTGCGCCTGGCCCGCGCCGCCGGCGCCGCCGTAGAGGCCGAACTGGGCCACGTGGCCGGACGGGAGTTCTACGTCGAAGGGCGAGATGCCGCCGGAGCAGACCTGGAGGACGTTCCCCTCTTTTACACCGACCCGGACCAGGCGGCCGATTTCGTGGAGAAGACCGGGTGCGACTTCCTGGCCGTTTCCATCGGCACCGTCCACGGCCTGTACCGGGGACGGCCCCGGCTCGACATACCGCGGCGGGAGCGCATCCGGGATCGGGTGCCCGTGCCCCTGGTGCTCCACGGCGGTTCGGGACTGACGGACGAGGAGTTCCGCCGCCTGATCGCCGCCGGCATCAGCAAGATCAACTTCTACACGGAGCTGTCCCACGCCGCAACACGGGCGATCAAGGACGTCATCGCCGCCGACCCGGCCGTCACCGGCATCACACGGGTGTTGTCGGGCGTCCGGGACGCCGTCCGCCGGATCGTCGAGGAGAAGGTGGCCGTCTGGGGCAGCGCCAACCGGGCTTGAAGCGCCGGGCCGGACTAACAAGGTTGTCAGGAGGAGAGGATCGGGTGCAGTTCCACGAGTTGACCATCCCGACTTCGGAGCGGCGCCAGGCCATCGACGTGACGGACCGGATCGACGCCGTGGTGGCGGACTCGGGAACCGCCGAAGGGCTGTGCCACATCTATGTCCCCCATGTCACCGCCGCCCTGGCCGTCAATGAAGCGAAGGACCCGTTGGTGATGATCGACGTCCTGGATCACCTGGCCCGGCTCGTCCCGGCCGACGGCGAGTACCGTCACCGGTGCCAGGACGACAACGCCGACGCCCACGTCCAGGCGGCTCTCCTGGGGAACCAGCGGACCTTCTTCATACGGAACGGGCGGCTTTGGCTCGGGACGTATCCGCGGATCTTCCTCTGCGAACTGGACGGGCCGCGCCGGCGCCAGGTCTGGATCGGGATCAGCCGTGGTTAGACCGTGACACGCGGCGACGGCCCGTGAGGACTTGGACGTTGCGCGACTACAAGTCATGTGAACCTGGAGGGGAAACGTTGGCGCGCTACCGCCTGGTCGTCCTGGACGTGGACGGCACCCTGCTCACCGATCGAAAGGAGATCACCCCGCGCACGGCGGCGGCCATCCGGGACGGGATGGACCGTGGCGTCCGCTTCGTGCTGGCCACGGCCCGCCCTTTCTGTTCGGCCCGACCCTTCGCCGTGTCCCTGGGATTGCGAACGCCTCTCGTCTGCTACAACGGGGCGTTGGTCAGGAACGTCGCCGGCGGTGAAACGTTGTCGTCCCGGCCCATCCCGCCGGAGACGGCCGCCGAGATGGCCGCCTTCTGCCGGGAACGCGGCCTGTACATGAAGGTCTACGGCGACGACGTCTTCTACGTCCAGGAACCGACGGAGGAAACCCGGCGCTATTCCCCCCGCTACCACGTTCCTTTCGAGGCGGTGGGGGACGTGTCCGGCTTCATCGCCCGTCGGCGGTTGGCGCCCTATTCCTTCGTCGTCCACACCCGCCCGGAGGAACTCGCGGCCCTCAAGGCGGAGATGGAGGCCCGCTGGTCCGGACGGATCACCGGCGACTGCCCCAACGAGCACGCCGTCCACTTCACCGACACCCGCGCCTCCAAGCTGGCGGCCGTCCAGGCGCTGGCGGCGGAATGGGGCATCGCCCCGGAGGAAACGCTGGCCATCGGCAACGGCGGCAACGACCTGGACGTGATCCTGTGGGCCGGCCTGGGCATCGCCGTGGCCAACTCCCCCGCGGAACTCCTGGCCGGCGCCGACCGGGTCACGGCCTCCAACAACGAGGAGGGCGTGGCGCAGGCCCTGGAACGATACCTGCAGGCTCGCCCGGCGCCCGAAGCAAGCCGGGCGCCGCACGAGGCGTCTCACGGGGCGGCATCCGGCGCGGTGCCTGGCGGGACGGTTCGCGGCTGGTTCGTCACGGGCACCGATACCGGCGTGGGCAAGACGGCGGTGGCGGCGTCCCTGGCCGCCGCCCTGCGCCGGCGCGGCCTCGACGTGGGCGTGATGAAGCCGATCCAGACGGGCTTCACCCCGGCCGAACGCGACGGCGGGCAAGGGGATGGGGCGTGTCTCGCTCGGGCGGCCGGCGTCGCCGACCCGCCCGCCCTGATCTCGCCCGTCTGCCTGGCCGCTCCCCTGGCCCCGTGGGTCGCCGCCGGAATGGAAGGGATGGAGGTCGACCTGGATGCCGTCGACCGAGCCTTCCGGCAGCTGGCCGCCCGCCATGAGGCGCTGATCGTCGAGGGCGCCGGCGGCCTGGCGGTGCCGATAACTCGGGAACTGACGATGGCCGACCTGGCGGCGCGCCTCGGCCTGCCCCTCCTGGTGGTCGCCCGGGCCGGCCTCGGGACGATCAACCACACCGTCCTCACCGTCGCCTACGCCCGGCGGAAGGGGCTGGACGTGGCTGGAATCATCCTCAACGGGGGGCGTGGCGACGATGATCCGGCGGAAAGGACAAACCCGTCCGCCATAGAAGTGCTGACCGGGGTGCCGGTGTTGGCCCTGCTGCCCCACGACGCCACCGTGGACGTGGAGGGCGGGACGGTCGGACGCCTGGCGGATCGTTTGGCGGAGCGCCTGCCCTGGGAGCGGCTGGGGTGGTAAAGCGGGCTGCGCTCAACGCACCGGCGCGCCGTCTGGACAGGCCGGGTCCCCCTGTGCCGGCGCGTCTTCCGGGAACGGTCGCGCGGCGCCGGCCAACACCCTGTCCCGCGACGCCTGGGCCCGGGCCAGTGCCTCCCAGGCGTCCCCCGCCGTGGCGCAGAGGTGGCCCATCTTCCGCCGGGGCCGCGCCTCCTCCTTGTCGTAGAGGTGCAGCCGGACGCCGGGCACCGCCAGGGCGGCGGCGAAATCCGGCCGGCCGCCGGACCGGATCCAGACATCGCCCAGCAGGTTCACCATGGCGGCGGGAGCCAGCAGGTCGGTGCTGCCCACGGGCAGGCGGCAGGCGACCCGCAGGAGTTGCTCGAACTGGGAGCAGGTGCAGGCGTCCAGGGTGTAGTGGCCGGAGTTGTGGGGGCGGGGCGCCAGCTCGTTGATCAACAGGGTGCCCTCGGCGGTGAGGAACATCTCCACGGCCAGCAGCCCGACGAGATCCAACCCCGCGGCCACCGCTTCGGCCAGCTCCCGGGCCGCCGCGGCCACCGGCTCGGGGATCCGGGCGGGCACGACGGTGACATCGAGGATCCCCTCGCGATGGACGTTCTCCGCCACAGGATAGCAGGCCGTCCGGCCCCGGCCGTCCCGGGCGCAGATCACCGACACCTCCTTCTCGAAAGGGATGAACCGCTCCAGGATGAGCCTCTCTGACTGGGGCCGCAGGGCGGCGAAGGCGGCGTGCGCCTCCTCCGGGTCGCGGAGGACGCGTTGGCCCTGGCCGTCGTATCCCCCCGTCGCCGTCTTGAGCACGGCCGGGAGCCCGGTGACCGCCAGGCCGGTCGCCAGGTCGTCCGGCGTGTCCACGGCGGCGAAGGCCGGCACGGGAAAGCCCAGGCGGGCCAGGGTCTCCTTCTCCCGTATCCGGTGCTGGGCTATACCCAGGATGCTCGGATGGGGATAGACAGGGCGGATGCGGAGAGCCGCGACGGCCGCATCGACGCGGATGTTCTCGAACTCGCAGACGATCACATCCACGCGGCGGGCCAGCCGCTCCGCGGCGTCCGGGTCGTCCAGGGTTCCGGTGATCACCTCGTCGGCCGCCCGGGCCGCCGGACAACGGGGATCGGGGTCCAGTACGCGGGTGCGGTACCCCATCCGCCGGGCCTCCAGGGCCAGCATCCGCCCCAGTTGCCCGCCCCCGAGGATGCCGATCCAGGCGCCCGGCGCCAGAGGGGTGTCGAGAGCGCCCGTCATCCCTGGGATGTCACCGCCTCGGCCAGCTCGTGACGGTGCCGTTCGATCCGTTCCCGAACCCCCGGGTACTTGAGGGACAGGATCTGGGCCGCCAGCAGGGCGGCGTTGGCGGCCCCCGCCTTGCCGATGGCCACCGTGGCCACCGGGATCCCCTTGGGCATCTGAACGATCGACAGCAGGGAGTCCAGACCGTTGAGGTGCGAAGCGGGAACCGGCACGCCGATGACCGGCAGGGTCGTCTTGGCGGCCGTCATGCCCGGCAGGTGGGCGGCGCCCCCGGCGCCGGCGATGATCACCTCGATGCCCCGCTCCCGCGCCGAGGCAGCGTACTCGAACATGCGGTCCGGGGTCCGGTGAGCGGAAACGACGGCCACCTCGTGGGGGATCTCCAGATCCTTCAGCAACTCCACGGCGTGGCCCATGGTTTCCATGTCCGACCGGCTCCCCATGATGACCGCCACCAACGGGTGATCCATATCGCTCTCTCCTTTCTTCAACGCGTCTTCAACGCGCAACCCGCCCCTTGCGGGGAAACCTGCGAGGCCGACGGCCGGATAAGGCCCGCTCATTGATGCGCCCCACCGCGGCACCGGTCAGGTGAAGAACTCGCGTCCGGGTCCGGCGGCCTGGACGGCGCCTGGGGAGCGCCCAGCAGGAACGCCCTGAAGGCGGCGGCCGGCGGCGGGAGGAAGCGCCCGCGCCCGTGGACCACGTGCCAGTGCCGGAGCCGTGGAAACCCCTGGACGTCGAGAATGACCAGGCGGCCGGCCTGGAGTTCCAGGTCGATGGCCCGCCGCGGGATGACGGCGATCCCCAGGCCGTTGGCCACCGCCTGCTTGATGGCGCTGTTGCTCCCCAGTTCCATCCCCACGCGGATGGCGACGCCGGCCTCGGCGAAGAACCGCTCCGCCGTGGCCCGCGTCCCCGAACCCGGCTCGCGCATGAGGAAGGCCTCCTCTCCCAGGGCCGCGACCGGCACCGACCGCTCCCCGGCCAGCCGGTGTCCCGGCCAGGCGATGACGACCAGTTCGTTGGCGAGGAAGGGCGTGGCGGACAATTCCTCCGCGTCCTCGGGTACCTGTCCGACGACGGCCAGGTCCACCTCCCGGAGCAGGAGCCGCTCGACGGCCGCCGAGCGGTTGGTGACCTCGAGGGAAATCGCCACCTCTGGATGGGACCGCCGGAAAGCGCCCAGGTAGCCGGGCACCACGTACACGCCGGCCGTGGTGTCGGCGGCAACCCGCAGGCTGCCGCGCTCCCCGCCGCGCAGGGCCTCCATGACCTGGGCGGTCTCCCGCAACAGGGCGAAGATCCGTTGGCTGTATTCGTAGAGATGCCGCCCGGCGTCGGTGAGAAAGATCCGCCGGCCGGTCTTCTCGAACAGGGGAAGCCCGATGACCTCCTCCAGGCTCTTGACGTGCATCGACACGGCCGGTTGGCTGAGGATCATCTCCTCGGCGGCACGGGAGAAGTTCAGGTGTCGGGCAACCGTTTGAAAAACCCGCAGGTGGTGCAGGTTCAGCGAGTTCTCCGGAATGCTCACGGCCGGTCCCCCCTGAGCCCGCCGGCGCGCTAGGCCACGACGTCCCCCTGGGGCACGTCGCCGGCGCCGATGCGGGCCAGATCCCTCTTGACAATGGCGTCGCGGGTGCTGAACAGGCGGTTGGCGTGCCGCAGCTTCATCAGGTCGATCATGTTCCGGACGGTGCGGGCGTTGGCGAAGTGGGGCTGGCCCATGGCCTGCTCCAGCCAGGCCCGGAAGGCCTGCCGCGCCTCCTCCTCCAGGGAGTACATCTGCTGGGCGAGCATCAGGTCGGCGATCCGCATCAGCTCATCCAGGGTATAGTCCGGGAAATCGATGTGGTGGGCGATCCGCGACCGCATCCCCGGGTTGCACCGGAAGAACTCGTCCATCCGGTCCTTGTACCCGGCCAGGATCACCACCAGGTCGTCCCGCTGGTTCTCCATCACCTGCAGCAGGATCTCGATGGTCTCCTGGCCGTAGTCCCGCTCGTTTTCCTTGCGGTAGAGGTAGTAGGCCTCGTCGATGAAGAGCACGCCGCCCATGGCCCTCTTCAAGACCTCCTTCGTCTTGGGCGCCGTGTGGCCAACGTACTGTCCGACCAGGTCGTCCCGGGTGACGACCACCAGGTGGTCCCGCCGGATGTAGCCCAGGTTGTGCAGGAGCCGGGCCATCTTCATGGCCACCGTCGTCTTCCCGGTGCCCGGCCGGCCGGTGAAGCACATGTGCAGGACCGGCCGCTCCGCCCTCAACCCGGCGTCCTGCCGCAGGCGGTCCACCAGCAGGTAGGCGGCGATCTCCCGGATCCGGCCCTTGACCGAGGCCAGGCCGATCAATTCCCGGTCCAGTTCCTCCAGCACGTCCAGGACGTGCGAGTCGTCAAAGGCCTGCCGCAGGTCGACGGGCTCGTCGGCATCCCCGCTCGGCATCCCGCGCCCCTGTCCTTCGGTCATTGCCGTCATCGTTCGTCCCTCCCAGGTTCAACCCATGAAATCGAGGTCTGCGTCTGTATCGGCTTCGCCGTCCGGAGAAATCTCCGTCCCCCGGCGCAGCGCCAGGACCACCCTGCCCAGGACGGCCCCGCAGTCGGCGGACGTCGCGGATCCGGCCACCACGACACGCACCGCGTCGTCCTGGCGAACCAGGATCACGGCGCCCGGCTCCGGCTCCGGATCGGCGGGCCAGGTCTCGACGACCAAGAGCACCGTCCTGTCCCCCGCTGACGCCGCCGCGGGGCCCAGGGGGAACGGGAGGGCCGGCGCGGCCCAGGAGATGGCCGCCGGCCACCGCAGGCGAGCCACCTCAGGCCAGGGGGGCAGGGTGACGTAGCGGCCGGCTGGAAGATATTGAACCGGAACCGGCGGCCCCCCCGCCGGAACCGGCGGTGCCATCTGGAATGTCCGACCCAGAAGGGCCGGATTGTCGAAATAGGGGACGGGCCGGGGCCACAGGGCGTCCGCCCCCGACGATCGCACCGGGAGACGCGGCGGCGCGGGCCGAGGCCGCCCCGGCATCGGGATCTCCTGATTCAACGCCTGTCGGAACAGGGCGCGGACCGTTTCCGTTTCCGCCAGCGCCAGCCCTTCCTCCAGGCAGCGCCGCCGCTCGCCGGGGTCGCCGGCGAACCGCGCCCGGCGCCATTTTCGAAAGGCCAGGGCGTTTCCCGGTTCACAGGTGAACGCGTCGAACGGCGCCTCGCGGCCAAGGCGGCGGCAGTCCTTGATGGCCTGGACAAGCCCCTCAGCGGCCGCCGCCGGCAACCCCCGCTCCAGCAGGTAGCGCGCCGCGGCGGACCGGTCGTCCCGTGGCAACTGACGCAGGGCGTAGAGGATCTCGGCGGCCTCGTCCTCGTCCAGGCGGGGCCGCAGCGCCCCGCCGATGACCGTCGTGTCGAGACCGTCATAGACGTCGCAGGCCACCAGCCATTGATGGAGGACCCGGACGGCGATGCCGGCCCGTCCCGCAACCTGCTCAAGGGATTGGCCCTGACGCAGGGCCTCCCGGACGGCAACAGCGGTGTCCCGCCACGTCGGTCCCGCCAGAATCGACGCCACCCACTTTCGGTCCACCGCTGGCCACCCCCGTCACAGCTCCCTTGGACGCATCGGTGAATCGATCACCCGCTACTTTTAGGTTAAGGAACAGATAGCTATTTTGTCTAATATATGATTGATTAAAAATCAATAACTAATAATTTATATTTAAAGGGTCCTTGTGAGTCTGCACACTCGGCTTTCCTCCCTGGACAAAAGGAACAATCAGGGGTTGTCAGCCTGTCGCACAAAGGTGGGGGGCCGCACACTTCCTCGAGCGATGATCCCCACCGGAGGAGTTCAATTGGCCCCTATTTTGGGTTGGCGGCCCCACCGGTCGCTTCGCGACCCGGTTTGTGCGACAGGCTCCTGGGCATTTATAATTCCGCATTTATGCATTCCGCCGGGGGCTTTGTTGGTCCAAGCCAACACAGTGTTCCACGGTCACAACCGTCAGGAGGCCAGCGTATTCCTCCAGCAGGCGGCCGACGCCGGCGGCAACGCTCTCCGCCACGCCGGCCGGGGCAACTACGATGATCATCGCGTTTCTCATGACTTCGGAGAACCCCAGGTCGGAACGCACCCCCCGCCGCCCCTTCCCGTGAACCTGGGGGATGATGGTGTAGCCGGTGGCGCCCGCCCGCGAGATCACCTCCAGGGCCTCCGGCAGCGCCACTGCCTCCAGAATGATCTCCACCCGCTTGACCGGCTCCTCACCCACGAGCATCCTCCTCCTGTGAGAAGATCTTACCGTCCAAGCCAACTGGCCAGGGCATGGTACAGAGGGATACCGAACACGATATTGAACGGAAACGTGATGCCCAGAGACAGGGTGATGGCCAGGCCGGGATTGGCCTGGGGCAGGGCCAGCCGCACCGCCGCCGGGGCGGCGATGTAGGAGGCGCTGGCCGCCAGCACGGCGAGCAGGGTGGCCCCACCGACGGAGAGGCCTATCAGTGTCCCGGTCAGCGCCCCCAGGCCGCCCCCCAGGAGGGGCACGACGATACCGAAGAGGCCCAAGAACCGTCCGACTTGCAGGAAATCACCCAACCGCCTCCCTGCCGTCAGCCCCATGTCCAGCAGAAAGAGACACAACACCCCCTGGAACGGTTCGATGATGAAGGGCTTCATCATGCTCATGCCCTTCTCGCCGGTCACGGCGCCGATGACCAGGCTCCCCAGGAGCACCGTCGGGGCGGCGCCGAAGAGGGTTTCCCGTAGAGCCGCCCGGGTGCGCGGCGGTACGGCGCCGCTCCACCGCCCTCCGGCCGGATCGCCGGTCCGGCGGGATGAAAACAAACGCGCCAGCAGGATACCGCTGATAACGCCCGGGGACTCCATCAGGGCCATCACCGCTGTCATGAAACCCTCGTGGGACAGACCAAGGCGGGCCAGCATGCCCTGGGCGGTAACGAACGTGACGACACTGATGGAACCA
This sequence comes from Thermaerobacter marianensis, assembly GCA_020723785.1. Lineage (GTDB taxonomy): Bacteria > Bacillota > Sulfobacillia > DYIH01 > DYIH01 > DYIH01. The sequence goes on along the minus strand of DYIH01000019.1, from coordinate 4,539 downwards.
TAGTGGGAAGCGATGGCCCCGGCATTGACCGGATCAATGCGGCCCAACCTGGTGAGGATGACAAAAGCGATGACCGGCAAGATCAATCCCAGAACCAAACCGGCCCCGGCCGTGATCAGAAGAAGGGCCGACAGTCCCTCCCGGACCAGTTCTTCCCCACCCTTGAAGCCAATCGCCAGCATCAGATAGAGGGAGAGGGCGGCGGTGACGTCTTTCGGCACCTCCAGGTCTGAACGGACCAGGGCGGCTGCAAAGCCCAAAACGAAAAAAAGGATGAGGGGCGACAGCAGGGTTCCGACCGCAGTGGATAGAAAATCATGCAATCAGGCCACCTCCAAAGCGACCTGGCTTACAGGTTTGGGGCTCGTTGTATGAACCGTACTTCATCCTGAATCCGTGACCACCTTGGCGGCAGCCATCTCCGGTGGATCACGGCCTTCCTAATACTGTATTCCAGGCTCCGGCCCGGCCAAACGGGAGGCGTTCAGACAGCTGCGCGGCTTGGTCTTGCGCAGAAGCTCGCCCACGGCGTACAATTCGGCATGGGTGGTCATGGTCTCTTGGGATTCCTCGATGATCAACCTCATGGGATCACCTCGCGGGTGAAGGTGGTATTGAGGCGCTTATACCTGGTAATTCAACACCTGAGGCCCCTCACCCCACCCCCGGTTCACGGATTCAGGCTTCATGAATTTTATTTCGTATTAGGGCTATCGTCAACCGACTTTCGAGAAGCACTTTGAAAGGCGTGCAGCAAATATCGTCATACGCTTCGGAGGGGAAACCGTTGAGGCGTTGGACGTTTCTCAGCAACCACGCGCAGGTACTCCTCTGCATTGCGCGGAATCCTTCCATCACGACCCGTGAAATCGGTGACCAGGTCGGTATCACCGAACGGGCGGCCCAGAGCATCATCGACGACCTGGAGACCGCCGGCTACCTGACCCGCCACCGGCATGGCCGGCGCAACCGATATGATCTGCACACCGACCTGCCGCTGCGCCATCCGGCGCAACAGGGGCTGACGATACGGAACCTGCTGGAACTCTTGTCCGACCGCTTCTCCCTGGAGCCCGAGCCTATCAGCAAAAATGCACCATGGCTCCCGCCCAAGAGCCAATAGTTCGGAATGCTTCATGTTTCCATTTCCCCGTTTTTTGTTTTCCTGGCAGCTCCCCGCAGCACCTACAGCGCGAAGCTGAGCAGCACCGTCATGCGGCGCCAGCGGCTCGGCTGCTGGATCAGCCGGGGAAGAACCTCTCGACGTGGACCATGCGCATCCAGGCTGGCGCACGGCGAACCACCCCGGCCAGGACGTCGAAGCTGCCGCCGACCCCCATCGCTACAGGGACGCCAAGATCGTGCCGCCGGCGCACCAGCCACTTCTGATCCCTGGAAAAGCCCATGCCGGTGAAGAGGAGGTGAGGGCACGCCCGCTGAACAGCGGCGAGCACCCCCTCCTCCTCACCGGCACCGAAGTAACCGTGGTGTAGACAAGCCCCTCGGCGGCCACCGCCGGCAGCTCCCGCTTCAGCAGGTAGCGCGCCGCGGCGGAGCGGTCGTCCCGTGGCAACCGGCGCAGGGCATAGAGGATCACGGCGGCCGTCCGCCGCCAGGCCGCCGTGAACAACCTCAGTCGTTCGGCCAGTGGGCGATGAAGCTTACGGCCTGCCCCTGCCGACCGGCATCGTAGCCGTTGATCTTGATGTAGCAGTTGGGATATGCTTCCCGGCAACTCTGGAACTCGTACATGATGGCCGCGGCATCCTTCAGGTCGAACATGGGCAGGCCCCACATCCTCCAGAGGTTGTTACGCGGATGAGGATCATCGGTGTACTCCACCGAAACCGCATACCCCTGATTCACGACCCACTGTATCTGCTCCCTCACCTGGGCATCATTCAGGGCGGGGAGGAAGCCGAAGGTTCCCTGATGTATGGTGCGAATCGCCATCACGCAAACCTCCTCGGTTTCTCACTATTGTCAGACCGTCGGTGTGACCACCACATCGGGAGTATCCGTCGACTCGAAGTTGAAGGTGACGTCCTTCCAGATATCGAGAGCCGCCCTGAGTTCCGGGCATTCCTTGGCCGCGTCGCGCAGGATGTCCTCCCCTTCCGCCACGATGTCGCGTCCGGCGTTACGCGCTTGGACCATGGCCTCGACGGCATACCGGTTGGCCGTCGCCCCGGCGGCGATGCCCCAGGGATGGCCGATGGTACCGCCACCGAACTGGAGGACGACGTCATCGCCGAAGATATCCAGCAGGAGGTGGACCTGGCCGGCGTGAATGCCGCCGGACGCCACCGGCATGACGGCGGGGACCGAATACCAGTCCTGATCGAAGTAGAGGCCGCGGGTCAGGTCCTTCTCGACATACGTGTCGCGCAGCACCTTGCAGTAACCTTCCACCAGCGAGCGGTTGCCCTCCAGCTTGCCGAGGACGGTGCCGACGTGCAGGTGGTCGCCGCCGATCATCCGCACCCACTTGGACAGGACGCGGAAGTTGATGCCGTGGTTCTTCTGCCGGGTAATGTTGCCGTGCATCGCCCGGTGGACGTGCAGCAGGATGCCGTTGTCGCGGCACCACTTGGCCAGGGAGGTGAAGGCGGTGAAGCCGACGCAGAGGAAGTCGACCATGATGATCGGCATGCCGATCTCCTTGGCGAACTCGGCCCGCTTGTACATTTCCTCCACGTCGGGCGCCGTCACGTTCAGGTAGTGGCCCTTGCGCGAGCCCGTCTCCGCCTCGGCCTTCTTCACCGCCTCGATGCAGTAGAGGTAGCGTTCCCGCCAGCGCAGGAAGGGCTGGCTGTTCGTGTTCTCGTCGTCCTTGGTGAAATCCAGGCCGCCGCGCAAGCCCTCGTAGACGATGCGCCCATAGTTCTTGCCCGAGAGGCCCAGCTTCGGCTTGACGGTGCAGCCCAGGAGGGGACGGCCGTAGATGTTCATCATGTCGCGTTCCACCTGGATGCCGTGGGCGGGTCCCTGGAAGGTCTTGATGTAATGGAGCGGGATGCGCAGGTCCTCCAGCCGGATCGCCTTCAAGGGCTTGAAGCCGGGCACGTTGCCGACGATGGAGGCCGCCATGTTGGCGATGGAACCCTCCTCGAACAGGGCCAGGTCATACGCGATGTAGGCAATGAACTGGTTCTCGGTGCCCGGCACCGGCTCGATGTGATAGGCCTTGGCCTTGTAACGTTCCAGCGTGGTGAGCCGGTCCGTCCAGCACACCGTCCAGGTGGCCGTGGACGACTCGCCGGCCACCGCCGCCGCCGCCTCCTCGATGGGCACCCCCTCGTGTGGTGTCACCCGGAAAGCGGCCAACACATCGGTGTCTTTCGGGGTATAGTCGAAGTCCAGATACCCCATCTCCCGGTATTCTTTGACACCGGCGCTGAACTGCTGCTTGCCCGCCGTCATGACACTTCGCCTCCTCGATATCGGAACATAAATGGGCTGCCCATCAACTCCAAGCGTAGCAGGGGCGATCCCTGTTGACTAATACCAAGAGGCCAAAGCATGTATAATTCCACATTTATGCCTTCGGCCCGATGAAGAATAAAGAATAGGCCCCGCAAATGCTTGCAGGGCCTACGGTTCCGGATGCTCGCCTCGGGCCTGGGCCCGCGGCTCAACACTCGCTGTGCCCGCAACTGAAGCAGACGGCGCAACCTTCGACGCGGGCCAGGCTGTGGACGCCACAGTTGGGGCATAGGCTTAGGTTCTTGGCGCCGTTCCACCCCATCGAGCCATCCGGCCCGATGGGGACCCCGTACTTCCCGGCCTCGGCGAAAGCCAGCGCCAGTTTCCCATAGGCGCCGTTGTCCTTGCCGTTGCCATTGTGCCCGTTGGCCGCGCCGTTGCCGTTCCGCGTCGCGACGGCCGCCTCCAACACCGCCGTGATCACCGGCGACGGTCCGCAGGAACCCTCGGTCGCCACGGGCGCCCCCGCGCCGTCCACGGCGTCACAGGGGGAGCAACCGCCCCGGTCCGGTCCGGGACCCGCCTGATCTCGCGCCACCGCCCCGGTGTGTCCCGCGCCGGGAACGCCCTCGGGGGAGGGCGTCCCGCCGCCCGGTCCCAACGGAGGCCCGGTCCGTTCCTCGGCACGCCGCTGGATGAACTCGTTCAGGAACTGGCCGATGGCATCCGGCACCGAACGCACCCGGTTGGGTCCGAAACCGACCGACCGGCTGCCGCCTATGCCCGTCAATTGGTCGGCCACCTCCTCCGGCGCGACACCGCAACGCAGAGCCAGGGAAACCAGCCGCGCCACCGCCTCGGTGAAGGCGGACACGTCGCTGCCGGCCTTACCGATCTGGGCGAACAGCTCGAAGGGGTGGCCCTCCAACGTGTTGAGAGTGAGGAAGAGTTTGCCCAGCGGCGTCTCCTTGATCTCGGTGACACCCTCCAGCCGCGTGGGGCGCTCGATGGGACGGATGTCGCCCCATGCCCCGTGCACCACAGCCCCCGCCGCGGCCGGCCCCAACTGGGGCAGGAGCGCCAACTGGGCCGGCTCCGCCGCCGCACCACCCG
>DYIH01000325.1 GCA_020723785.1 Thermaerobacter marianensis | reverse complement strand
CTTCTCCTCCCGCAAGCGCCTGATCCTGTTCCCCAGGGTCATACTCATTCCTCCCGTCACCGCACCATGGCACGGCACGGCATAGCACGGCGTGTCAAGCACATGGTATAACGCGATGTGAATCATGTAAAGACATTTCACGACACGATATTTCACCCCTTGACATCTCACGTTATGTTACATACATTGAAGGGGACGGGTATCCCGCGGGAAGGGAGAGTGGGTGGCCATGACACGCTGGAATGAAAAGCTGCGCCGGCTGCGGCTGGCGAGGGGATGGAAACAGATCGAGGCCGCCCGCCGCTTGGGTTTGCGGCCGAACCGGTACAACCAGTACGAGAACGGACGGAGGCGCCCGCCGGTGGACATCGCCGTGCGCATCACCGACCTGTACGGCGTGACCTTGAACGAGCTTTTTCACGCTGCCGAATGTCACGAAGCGCAACATTCGTACCAACCCGAGACCCTTGACCCCGAGGAGGCCGCCCCATGACGCGGGTGATGGAACGGGAGCGCAGCCTGGCGGTACACCTGCGCGAGGCGGTGCGCGAACTGCGGGGTGCGGTGCGGGATGGCCGCCGGGACGGCGGCGCCCTGGACAGGATCGAATCCATCGCCGGCGAACTGGCCCAGCGCGAGACGCTGTGGCTCAACCTCCCGGCGGTATGGCGGGGCATGGCCCGGCGTGAACGTGAACAGGCCGAGCGCTTCCGGCAGGCCGGCGACGCGGTGGCGGCATTGTACGCGGCGAACTCGGCCGGCCGCGCCGCGGGCCTGGAGGCGGCGGCCGATCGGATTGAAGAGGTATTCCCGCGGGCTTGACGCCCGTGGGTTGAAGTTTTGGTCGGTGAACGCCCGGGGATGCGCGTGATCGAACCGGGGCGGTTGCACGGGTCCCGCGCGGGATACCGGCCGCGGCCCGCCTGTGGGCCGCGCCCCTCCGCCGGAGCGGCCCGCGGCGCGTGCCGTCGCGGACCCGCAGACGGGGTTCGGGGGGGTTGCGGAAGGAGAGGGGATTTCTTTGCCTTTTTCGTTCCACCGTATCGAGTTCTTTGCCTGTGAGATCTTCCATGCCCGGTCCAGTCCGGCCGCCATCCGGCGCCTGCTGGAGGCCGCCAGGCGGGAGGGCGGCGCCCCCTTCGCGGAGGCGGTGGCGGCCCGCGCCCAGGCGGCCATCCGGTCGGGCAAACCGCCTGTGCTGCCTGGCCGGGCGTCCAGCCGCTGGCGCAGGACCGCCTTTGCCGATGCTGGTGCCGTGGCCCGGCATGAGGCCGGCGGCCGGCGGTTCACCTGAAACAAAGGGGCCATTCCCGGCTCTTCCCGCATTCTGCCCCCGCCGGGACCCCTCCGGCAAGGGCC
>DYIH01000018.1:528-15408 GCA_020723785.1 Thermaerobacter marianensis | reverse complement strand
CGGCAGGACGCGGATTTCACGGGTCCTCGTCACTGTTCAGTTTTCAAGGATCGGCAGACTCGTAACGCCACATTGTGTGTCGCGTCACAGCCTATTAATGTATCAACCTCTGCTGTGCCTGTCAAGATCAAATTGCCGATGATGCCGTTACCAAATGATCCCGACATGGCCGCTGCGGCAAAAAAACGCCGGGTGGACCGGCATTTCACCCCGCTGAGCCTGGTAAGCAACGGAGACCCCAACAACACTTGGTACCGGATAGGGGATTCGAACCCCTGTTACCGCCGTGAGAGGGCGGCGTCCTAGGCCTCTAGACGAATCCGGCATCTTCTGATGAGACTTGGCTGGGGGACCTGGATTCGAACCAGGACAACATGATCCAGAGTCATGGGTCCTACCGTTAGACGATCCCCCAGCGAAACTTCCGCCGGTATCAGCACAGGTGATTATAGCAAAGGCGTTTTCAGTGCGCAAGCTCCCATTTGTCGCCGTTACCGATTAAAGACGCCGCCCGCCTAGGTAAGCGCTTCGTTGTGTGCGCTGGCGTTGATGAAATCGATGGCTGTCTGCAGACGGCGCAGGCTTTCTTCGCGGCCGAGCAGGACGATGATGTCGAAGAGGCCGGGGCCGATGGTCCGGCCGGTCAGGGCCAGCCGCGTCGGGTGGATCAGCTGGCCGGCGCCGACCCCCAGCCGTTCGGCCAGGCCGCGGTAGGCGGCCTCCACCGCCTCGACGGTGAAGGGGTCGACGGCCGCCAGCACAGCCTTGGCCTCGGCCAGCAGCGCGTCGACGCCCGGCTTGAAATATTTCCGCATCCCCTTTTCTTCATACGCTTCGGGGGCTTCGAAGAAATAACGCAGCAGGTCGGGCAGCTCACCCAGGGTGCGGAGGCGATCGCGCCCCACGGCGAGGAGCGCCTTAAGCCAATCCCGGGATATGCCGGCGGTGTCGAATCCCGCCGCCTCCAGGAACGGAAGGACCCGGCCGGCCAGTTCGTCAAGGTCCATGGCGTGCAGGTACTTGGCGTTCATCCAGGTGAGCTTCTCCACGTCGTAGATGGCGGCCGTCCTGTTCACCCGGTCCAGGGAGAAGAGGCGGATGATCTCTTCGACGGAGAGGATCTCCCGGTCGTCGCCCGGTGACCAGCCAAGCAGGGCCAGGTAGTTGACGATTGCCTCCGGCAGGTAGCCGGCGTCGCGGAACTCCTCGCAGGCCACCGCCCCGTGGCGCTTGCTGAGCTTGGAACGGTCCGGGGCGAGGATCATCGGAACGTGGGCGAAGCGGGGCAGGTCGTAGCCCAGGGCCCGGTAGATCACGACCTGCTTGGGCGTGTTGGACAGGTGTTCCTCAGCCCGTATGACGTGGGAGATGCGCATCCGGGCATCGTCCACGACGCAGGCGAAGTTGTAGGCCGGCATGCCGTCCGACTTCATGATGATGAAGTCGTCCATGACCTTGACGTTCTCAAAGGTGACGGCGCCGCGGATCAGGTCGTCGACGACGATGCTCCCCTCGGTGGGGGCCACGACGCGCAGGGCCGGCTGGCGGCCGGCGGCCTCCAGATCGCGGCGCCGCGCGACGGTCAGCTGACGGCAGCGGCCATCGTAGCGGGGCGGCAGGCCCTGGCGCCGGGCCTCCTCGCGGCGAGCCTCCAACTCCTCGCGCGTGCAGTAGCAGGGGTAGGCCCGGCCGGCCGCCAGAAGCCGCTCCGCCTCCCGCCTGTAGAGTTCGCGCCGCTCGGACTGGAAGTAGGGGCCGTGGGGGCCGCCCTTGCCGGGCCCCTCGTCCCAGTCGAGGCCGATCCAGGCCAGCATGTCGGTGATGGCGCGGGCCGATGCCTCGGTGGAGCGCTCCTGGTCGGTGTCCTCGATGCGGAGGATGAAGGACCCTCCGTGGAGCCGGGCAAAAAGCCAGTTGAACAGCGCCGTCCGGGCGCCGCCGATGTGCAGGTACCCGGTCGGGCTGGGGGCGAATCGTACGCGCACGCCGCTTTGGGCCATAGGCTCCTCCTGCCGCGCCTGTCTAACCCGCGAAGGGTCGGGAAGGCGCCGCGACGACGGGATACCACAGGCTGAATATCGGCCTGGGTGGGTTCAACATCCGTTCTCAGCTATCATAGCAAAACTGGGCCAAAAGAAAACCGACGTCTCCGTGCCGACGATAGTGGAAGGCGGTTGGGGGGCGTGTTCAGTAGATGTCCCCGGCGGCGCCGTCGGCCTTGGCCTGGCGCAGCAGGTAAGCGTACTTCTTTTCGGTGGCGGTGATGAGGTGGATGGCGTGGTCCACCAGGTCCGGGTCCGAGACGTTTTCGAAGAGAGCCCTGGCGGCCAGCCATTCCTCGCGGGCCCGGGTGACCAGTTCGGGGTAGTTCAGCGGAATCCCTTCGACAGGTCCCTCCCCGGAGGGTGGGCGCTGGGATACTTTCTGCAGGAGCCGCGAAAGGCGCTCCTTCATGGCCATCTCTCCCGATACCGCGGCGGTTCTTAATGCCTAAGGTATCCAGATGAGTCGGCCGCTATACCTTTCAGACCTCGCGACGGCCCTCCAGGGCGCGGGAAAGGGTGATTTCGTCGACGTAGTCCAGGTCGCCGCCCTCCGGCAGGCCGCGGGCGATGCGGGTGACGCGTACGCCCAGCGGCTTGAGGAGGCGGGCCAGGTAAAGGGCGGTGGCTTCCCCCTCCACGTCGGGGTTGGTGGCCAGGATGACCTCCTTGACTTCGCCGCCGCCGAGCCGGGAGAGGAGCTCCTTGATCCTGAGCTTCTCGGGGCCGACGCCCTCCAGGGGGGAGATGGCTCCCTGCAGGACGTGGTAGCGGCCATGGAACTCCCGGGTCTTTTCCATGGCAACCACGTCCCTGGGCTCCTCGACGACGCAGACCAGTGAACCATCCCGGTGGGGGTTGGCGCAGATCTCGCAGGGGTCGGCGTCGGTCAGGTTCCAGCAGGTGGAGCAGTGGCGCACCTGCTCCTTGGCGTCCAGCATGGCCCTGGCGAGGCGCTCCACCTCCTCGCGCGGGGCGAAGAGCAGGTGGAAAGCCAGGCGCTGGGCCGTCTTGGGCCCGACTCCGGGCAGGCGGCCCAGTTCCTCGACCAGGCGGGCGATGGGTGCCGCGTAGTACAAGACAACACCGTTCCTTTCTCTATGGCGTTTTATTGCACACGCCATAACGCCGGGCGAACAGCGTTCCCGACTTACGACGGGGGATCGCACCCCGGGAGGGGGCGAACATCGCCGGACGGTCCTTCCCACATCACGGGGGTGCCGCCCGGGATAGAGGTGGTCCTATTGCCCGCGCCTCCCTCGGAGGGACGCCGAAACAAACCGGCCGCCTTATCACCGTGGCTGGCTCAAGGGGTTTGCGGCGGCCTTTTCATGGTTATAGGGGCGGCAGGCCGGGCATGCCCGGCAGGGACAAGCCCCCCGTCACCTTGGCCATCTCCGCCGCCGCCATCTCCCGGGACTTGCGCAGGCCCTCGTTGACCGCGGCCAGGATCATGTCCTGCAGCATCTCCACGTCTTCGGGGTCGACGGCCTCCTTCTGGATCTCCAGGCCGAGCAGATCCTGCTTGCCGTTGCAGACAACGCGCACCATGCCGCCGCCGGCGGTGGCTTCCACCGTCTTTCCGGCCAGTTCTTCCTGGAGCCTGGCCATGTCCTTCTGCATCTTCTGGACCTGCTGCATCATCTTGTTGATGTTGAACACCGGCCCTCACTCCTCCCCGGATGCCTTTCCCCTATCCAATTCGATGATCTCGCCGCCGAACAATGCCAGGGCCCCCTGGAGCAACGGGTCATCGGCGCCGCCGTCCGGGGCGGTCCCGTCGAGCGCGCCTGGCGGCTCCGGCGCTTGTGCCTCGGGCGGCGCCGGCAGGGGTCCGGCGGGAGCGAACGCGTCCGACGCCAGTGCGGCCTTTGCGGCCGGATTCGGAACGAGGGCCGGTTCGCCGGCTTCCGGAACGTGGTCGTCGCCAGGCGGCTGCGCGTCGAGAATGCAGCGGAGGACCACGGGGGCTCCCACAACCTCACGCAGTATCTGCTCGATGAATGAACGATTGGACGGCTTGGCCACCCCTTCGCGGTGGAAATCCCACTTCGGGCCAAAGGCCAGGACCAACCGGTTACCATCCAGGGCAACGGGGCGGGCCGGTTCCAGCAGGGCTGACAGTGCACGACGTTGCTTCTTGATCCGTTCGATCACGGCGCGCCAGGTCGCCTGGAGATCGCCGACCGGCGCCGCAGCCGACGCGGGGGCAACCGGCGTGGAGGCCGCCGGGGGCGCGCCGGGGTCCGGCGGGACGGCGGGCGGCGCCGGGAGGGCCGTTGCGGAGCCAGCCACCCGCGCGGGACGGGACACGGCACGCGGGGATGCCTCCCTCGGCGCCGGCGCCGGGGCGGCCGCCAACTCCGGCGGAGCCCCGGCGGGTGATCCGTCCCCCTTGGCCGGCCGCGGCGGCCTCGGGTCCATGGCGATCCCCAGGAGCCCCACCTCCAGCGTTAGCCGCGGCTGGGTCGACCAGCGCAGGTCGCTCTCCAGGCGGGCCAGCCCCTCCAGGGCGCGGAGGAGGTGGGGGAGCGTCAGCCTGACGGCCTGCTCCCCCAGGGTCGCCCGCCGCCATTCGGCCGCATCCCCGCCGGCCCCGTCCGCGGGCGTCACCTTGATGAACAGCAGGTCCCGGTGCAGGGCGATCAGGTCCTGCACGACTTGGCGGAGGTCCTTGCCCTCGCGGTCAAGGCGGTCCACCCAGCCCAGCAGCGCGGCCGCGTCGCCGTCCGCCAAGGCGTCGGCAAGCGCGGAGAGGAGCGCCTCCTCGGCCGTGCCCAGCAGTTCGCGCAGGTGTTCGCGGGTCAGCCGGTCGCCGGCGAAGGCCAGGCATTGGTCCAGCAGGCTCAGGGCGTCGCGCAGGCCGCCCTCGGCACGGCGCGCCATCTCGAAGAGGGCTGCGTCTTCCGCCTCCACTCCCAGCGCCCCGCACACCTCGCGCAGCCGCCCGACGATCTCGCGTTCGCCCAGCCGGTGAAAATCGAAGCGCTGGCAGCGGGAGAGGATGGTCACCGGGATCTTGTGGGCCTCGGTGGTGGCCAGGATGAACAGGGCGTGGGTCGGCGGCTCCTCCAGGGTCTTCAGGAGGGCGTTGAACGCCTCCGAGGTCAACATGTGGACCTCGTCGATGATATACACCTTGGTCCGGCAGGCCGCCGGCGAATACTTGACCTTCTCGCGCAGGTCGCGTATCTCCTCGATGCCCCGGTGGGACGCGGCGTCGATCTCCAGCACGTCCAGGGAACGGCCGCCGGCGATGGAGCGGCAGGGCTCGCACCGGTCGCACGGCTCGCCGGATGCGGGCTCCAGGCAGTTGACGGCCCGGGCCAGGATCTTGGCCACCGAGGTCTTGCCCGTTCCCCGGGGCCCGCTGAACAGGTAGGCGTGACCCACCCGCCCGGCGGCCAGGGCGTTGCGGAGGGTGCGGGTGACGTGCTCCTGGCCCACCACGTCGCCGAACCGCTGCGGGCGCCACGCCCGGTAGAGGGCCAAATGCCCGGCGGAACCGGGCGGAACCGGCGTCGAGGCGGTCAGTTGGTCGGCTCCGCTGGCCACTCCTCCCACCTCCTCCTTCGCCATGGAATTCGCGGCGGACCGGAAAACTCCTCCGCTACTCTCCAGGCGGGCGGCCGGACTGAAAAAGGGGCTCCGAGGAGCCCCCAAAACGGCCGTGCAGCCTGCCGTCGATGTCCCCTTCCGGGCGGTTGCGGAACAGTTGACTCCGGCCCGGCAACCTTGCGGCACACAAAAGTCACTGCTTACCGTTGCTTCCTCCCGGACCTGGCGGGGTTCACAGGCTTTCGTTGCGCAAGACCAGATCTTCAACGCCACTTGTTCCGGCCGGTCCCCACAAGGAGGCCCCTCGGGCAGGCGGTCGACCCCGCTACAGCGGATTGCGGGTACAGGGCACCGCTACCTCCCCGTCCAGCACGGCCAAAATAAACTCGCTGGCGGAAGGGGAGGGATTCGAACCCTCGGTACGGTTGCCCGTACACACGCTCTCCAGGCGTGCCGATTAATCCGCTCTCGCACCCTTCCGCGCGGGAAAATCATAGCATGGCCGATATCCGCCTTCAAGGCGGTTTGTGTATGGGGTAAACGGGGAAAATGGCGGAGAGGGTGGGATTCGAACCCACGGTCCCTTTCGGGACACGACTTTTCGAGAGTCGCACCTTAAACCGCTCGGACACCTCTCCGCGCTGCACCCACTCATTGCCGCCGGCAGCGGAAGAATTCCCGCAGGATCCCGCCGCAGTCGGCCTCCAGGACGCCCTCGGTCACCTCGAGCCGATGGTTCAGCCGCCGGTCCCGGACGATGTCCATCAACGAACCGGCCGCCCCGGCCTTGGGATCGCGGGCGCCGTAGACCAGCCGCCGGATGCGGGCCAGCACCATGGCCCCCGCGCACATGGCGCAGGGTTCCAGGGTAACGTACAGAGTGGCACCCTCCAGCCGCCAGCAACCGACCCGCCCGGCGGCTTCCCGGATGGCCACCATCTCGGCGTGGGCCGTCGGGTCACCGGTCGTCTCGCGCAGGTTGCGACCGCGACCGATGATCTCGCCGGCCAGGACGACCACCGCCCCGACCGGCACCTCGCCCTGCCCGGCGGCCGCCCGCGCCTCGGCCAGCGCCTCCCTCATGAACGCTTCGTCGGCGCTGCGCGCCTGGTCGGCATCCATGGCCACCGCTCCCAACCGCCGGGAAAGCGGCCCCAAGGTGTGGTGAACAACGCTGGTGCGCCCGGAGGGACTCGAACCCCCGACGACAGAGCTTAGGACGCTCTCGCTCTATCCTGCTGAGCTACGGGCGCAAATGCGGTGCGTGAAAACGGCTCATCTGCCGCGTTGCCTTCGTCGCTCGTCATTGCGGCGTACCATTGAGTACGCCTCACTCCTCGCTCCTCGGCGCCTTGCATCCGGACCGTTTTGACGCGCCTCCGCGAGTTGAACCCTCGCCTGCAAAAAGTGGCGCGCCCTGGAGGATTCGAACCCCCGACCTACTGATCCGTAGTCAGTCGCTCTGATCCGCTGAGCTAAGGGCGCCCAAACTCGTCATTAAAGTCATTGAGATGGCGGAGAGAGAGGGATTCGAACCCTCGCGCGGAGGGAAACCTCCGCCTACAGGTTTAGCAAACCCGCCCCTTCGGCCTCTTGGGTATCTCTCCGCAGGATGAGCCGAGCAACAGCGCGCTAGATAGCATAGCACATCGGCCCGATTGAACACAAGCGCCGCGATGCGGAGCAACTGCGCAAAATTGGCTGCTTTACGACCGTGCCGGTGCATAGGCATGAACGATTTCCCGAAAGGGGGTGGGACCGTTGGACCCCTTCGTGCGGGGAATGGCGCTGGTCCGCTTCCTCTCGGCCACCGCCGAACTGGCCGGCGCCCTGCTGATGATCCGGGCCAATCGGTTGGAGGACGCCTTCCGGATCAACGCCGCCCTGGGCCTGGTCGGCCCCCTCGTCCTGATGCTCACGGCGACCATCGGCGTCATGGGCTTGGCGGGTAAGTTGTCACTGGCCAAAATCGCCATGATTTTCGCCGGGGTGTGCCTGATCTTCCTGGGCACGCGATAGCATGACGAGCCGCACGATCTCACCGTGGATTTTCTCGGGCGTTCTCCCATCCGGTATGACGTGCCACCCGTGACGCGCGGCCAGGTCCAGGTAAGCCCGCCGCACGGCTCGCAGGAGCAACGTGTCCCGCTCGTAACGATCGGGGCGCCGCTCGGCCATTCGTTCCACCACGACCTCGACCGGCACATCGAGCACCAGAACGACGTCGGGGATCGGCAGGCCGGCGTCCAAGGCCGCCAGCCATTCTTCCGTGAACCCCCGCGCGATCCCGTAAGCCCAGGCGGAGGGGTAGTAGCGGTCGAGGATCACCACCTCACCAGCATCGCATCGGCGCAGGATTTCGGGAGCCATTTCCCGCCGGTTTGCGGCGAAAAGCTCTTGGACCTCATGGCCGGAAAGGGACGATGCGCGGCGGAGGTAGGCCTCGATCCGCCGGCCGGTCGGCGTGTCGTAGGCGGGGAAATGGATGACGTGCGCCGGAAAGCCCGCGGCGCGGAAGTGCTCGGCCAGCAGTCGCGCCTGCGTCGTCTTGCCCGCGCCGTCCAGGCCCTCCAGGTTGATCAGCAAACCCTATCGCACCTCGTCACTGTTACTCTGTTTAGGGAAAGCCTATGTTTCCAACTTCGTCCATGTGCTCGATCAGATCGTGTTGATCATCTGGTATCCCATCGGAACCAAAACAACCTGAACACCTTCTCGCCTAGCGAATTTAACGGCCGGGACAAAATCGCTATCTTCCGTAACCAAGATAATCTTCTCTACAATTCGTTTACTTGACAGCCATGCGACGTCCAAACCAATTTAGACGTTTTACCGTTTCTCGACCTAAGCAATTTGTGTGCAGGCTCTGCTGGGTTGAGGTAATTTTTTAACACTTTACCGGTCGACCAAGTGTTCAAATTTTACCCGAACTCTATTCAACCCCGGCCTTGGATACCCATACGGGTAGTAAATATGCAAATTTTGGCCGGGAATTCACCCGTTTAAGGTGAGTTGGGGTAAAAATTGATCATCACTCATCGAAGACTCGGTATAAAAAATACCCGAACTACAGTTCTAGGGCGGCGGCCCCCCTCGGCCTCCGGTCCGATTTGTGCAACAGGCTCAGTAGTGTAGTAAAAATAGATCCGGAGTATAGATCCGGAACAATTCCTCCTCTTTGGCGGACAAAACGCATTTTTGAGCGAAACCATAAACATCCTTGGTGTTTGGATTTCGTTTAAGTAAATCCCCGAGTCTCTGCAAAACAAACCCTCCATCAAGGAGAACAGCGACTCGCTTCACTAATACCTACCCCCATCCCACCTGACGTGCTAATTACACAAAAAACTACAAAACCCTCCACTCCGGAAGGGTTTTGTAGTGCTCCATTGCCGGCCTACCGGCGTTCGGATCGTCTTTCGGAGTATGCCCCTCAGTGCCGGTTTTGTTCCCGCACCTTGGAGACAAACTCAAAGAGATTATCGTCGTCACTATGGTCCACTTTGTCAATGAGCTTTTGTGATGTTCTCCTGGCGGAAGGGGTGGGATTCGAACCCACGGCGGGCTTGCGCCCGCGACGGTTTTCAAGACCGCTTCCTTCAACCGCTCGGACACCCTTCCGCGCTCGTGGTCATTCATAAGTTTAGCACGTCGCGGCAAGTTGCACACCGGCTGCTTCGAGTTGTCGATGGACGCGATACAGATTTCCCGCGTCGACGCTGACCTTGATCGATCCGCCGTTACGCATGATAAAACGCACATCCTCGGTTCCGCATTTCAGCCCACTGCCGCCAAATCGCGACTGCCGGACGGCCCGGATCACGGCTTTTACGATCTCCGGGTGGGTCGCGGCGCCGACCCTGGCGTTACCGAGTTCCACGGCGGCCACGGTGCGCAAGGATAGATCGCGGCCCTGGACCGGCCAGAAGTATGCAGCCAGGATGAGCAGCATCCAAAAAAACACGAACCGGCGCGCCCGGCGCCTCACGGCATCAACCGCTCCAGGCCGCCCATGTACGGCCGCAGGGCCACGGGCAGGGTGACGCCGCCGTCGGCGTCCTGGAAGTTCTCCAGGATGGCGGCGAAGGTGCGGCCGACGGCCAGGCCCGAGCCGTTCAGGGTGTGGACGAGTTCGGCCTTGGCGCCGGGTTCGCGGCGGAACTTGATGTTGGCCCGGCGGGCCTGGTAGTCGGTGAAGTTCGAGCAGGAGGAGATCTCCACATAACGGCCGTAGCTGGGCATCCAAACCTCCAGGTCGAACTTCTTGGCGGCGGAGAAGCCCAGGTCGCCGGTGCACATCTGGACCACCCGGTAGGGCAGGCTCAGGCGCCGCAGGACGGCTTCGGCGTCGGCCATGAGCGCCGGTAGCGCGGCCTCGGAGTCCTCGGGGCGGGTGAACCAGACCAGTTCCACCTTGTCGAACTGGTGCTGGCGGATCATGCCGCGGGTGTCGCGCCCGGCGGCACCGGCCTCGGAGCGGAAGCAGGCGGTGTAGGCGGCGTGTTTGATCGGCAGCGCCGCGCCGTCGAGGATCTCGTCGCGGTAGAGATTGGTCACCGGCACCTCGGCGGTGGGAACCAGCCAGAGGTCGCGTTCGGCGACGCGGAAGGCGTCCTCGGCGAACTTAGGGAGCTGGCCGGTGCCGGTCATGCTGGCGCTGTTGACGAGGAACGGCGGCAGGACCTCGGTGTAGCCATGCTCGCCGGTGTGCAGGTCGAGCATGAAGGCGATCAGGGCGCGGACCAGGCGCGCGCCGGCGCCCTTGTAGACGGCGAAGCGGGAACCGGTGATCTTGCCGGCGCGTTCGAAGTCGAGGAGGCCCAGGCGCGTGCCCAGGTCCCAGTGGGCCTGGGGCTCGAAGTCGAAGGCGCGTGGCTCGCCCCGTTCTGCGACTCGTCCTCGCCGACCGGGACGTCGGGGGCCGGCAGGTTGGGGAGGCCGAGGAGCAGGGTTTGAATTTCCTCGTCAAGGGCCTTGACCGCCTCGTCGAGGGCTTTGATCCGTCCGGAGACCTGGCCCATCTCGGCCACGAGGGCGGAGGCGTCGTCGCCGGCCCGCTTGCGGCGGCCGATCTCCTCGGAGACCTGGTTGCGCCGTGCCTTGATCTGTTCCACCTCCTGCAGGTGGCCGCGCCAGCGGACATCCAGTTCCAGCAGGCGGTCGAGGAGGGCGGTGTCCCCGCCCTTGGCGGCGATCCCGTCGCGGACGGCGCCTGTGTTCTGGCGGATGGCTTTCAGGTCCAGCATCTCAACGCGCCTCCGTCGGTTCGGCATGGGCCGCCGCCGCGGCCAGGGCCGGCAGGCTTTCGGTGTACGGCGGGTAGGCCATGCCGCGGTCGGTGATAATGGCGGTGACGTAGCGGGCCGGCGTCACGTCGAAGGCCGGGTTGGCCACGCGCACCCCGGCGGGCGCCCAGCGGATGTCGCCGTAGCCGAGGACTTCCTCGGCCGCACGCTCCTCGATGACCACCCGGTCACCGGATGACAGTAAAAGGTCGACGGTGGACCAGGGGGCGGCCACGTAGAAGGGGATGCCGTGGGCGCGGGCCAGGACGGCCAGCCCGTAGGTGCCGATCTTGTTGGCCACGTCCCCGTTGGCGCAGATGCGGTCGGCTCCGACGATGACCAGGTCGACCCGGCCGAGCCGCATGAAATGCCCGGCCATGTTGTCGGTGATCAGGGTGGCCGGGATGCCTTCCCGGACCAGTTCCCAGGCGGTGAGGCGGGCGCCCTGCAGGAGGGGGCGCGTCTCGTCCACGAAGACGTGGATCCGTTTGCCCTGATCGCGGGCGGCCCGGAGGACACCGAGAGCAGTGCCGAAGCCGCCGGTGGCCAGGGCGCCGGCGTTGCAGTGGGTGAGGACCGAGGCGCCGTCGGGAACCAGGGCGGCTCCCAGCGCGCCGATGAGTTCGTTGCCGGCCACGTCTTCCTCGTGAATGGCTGCGGCCTCGTCCTCCAGCGCGGCCAGCATCTCCCGCGGGGAACGGTCCGCCAGGCAGCCGGCGCGGGCCAGCAGCCGGTCCAGGGCCCAGGCCGGGTTCACGGCGGTGGGCCGGGCGGCGCGCAGGCCGGCGGCCGCCTGGCGCAGTCCTTCCAGGAACGGGGCGGCAGACAGACCCTCGCCGGCGAGTTGCCGGGCGGCCAGGACCAGGCCGTAGGCGGCGGCGATGCCAATGGCCGGGGCGCCGCGAACGACCATGTCGCGGATGGCCTGAGCCAGTTCGCCGTGGGTGCGGCAAAGGACGTATTCCTCGCGCTGGGGCAGGGCCCGCTGGTCCAGCAGGCGCACGCCTTCGGGCGTGAGGGCGACGGACGTAACGATCGGCGCCGCCTCCTTTCCCCAATGGAATCCTGCCGTCCGGCCGGGGCTCAGTCGCGGAGCAGCTTGACCAGCAAGTGAACCTTGCCCGACTCCTCCACCAGTTCAGCCCGCTGGTAGGCCGTGGCCAGGTCCGGCCCCCAGGTGACCACACCGTGGCGCTCGAGGAGCGCCGCGCGGCAGCGGGGGACGCATTTGGCCACCGCGGCGGCCAGGGCGTCGCTCCCCGGGGGCGCGTAAGGCAGCAGCGGCACCTCGCCGAGCAGCATTTCCGCCTCGGTGGTGAGCGCCGCCAGGCCCCGACCGGCAA
Organism: Thermaerobacter marianensis; assembly: GCA_020723785.1. GTDB lineage: Bacteria > Bacillota > Sulfobacillia > DYIH01 > DYIH01 > DYIH01. The sequence continues at coordinate 3,180 of DYIH01000018.1, read as the reverse complement.
CGGCAAAGGCCACCGCCAAGGGCGAGTGGGTGTGGACCACGGCCTCCACACCCGGATCGGCACGCAGGATGGCCAGGTGCATGGGCAGCTCCGAGGACGGGCGTCCGATCCCGTCCAGCTGCCGGCCGTCCAGGTCGGTGATGATGATGTCCCCCGCCGACAGGTCGCCGAGGGCGGCGCCGGTCGGTGTTATGTATACCCGCTCCCCGTCCCGCAGGGAAACGTTGCCCGCCACCGAACTGACCATACCCCGTTCATAGAGGCGGCGGCTGATGCGCGCCACCTGTTCCGCGGGCGGCAGGGACCCCAGGCGCTTGTCGGCCGCGGCCTTCATGCCAGCACCCTCTCCAGGAAGTAACGGTGCAGCCGCGGGTCGTCCGTCAGCTCCGGGTGGAAGGCGCAGGCCAGGAAGCGCCCCTGGCGCGCCAGGACGATCTTGCCGTCCCATTCGGCCAGCACCTGCACGCCCGGCCCGGCGGCGGCGATGAAGGGGGCGCGGATGAAGACGGCGCGCACCGGCTCCGGCCCCAGCGCGGGGACCGTCAGGTCGGCCTCGAAGCTCTCGCGCTGGCGGCCGAAGGCATTGCGGTGGGCCGTGATATCCATGAAGCCGAGCAGGGGCTGGGGCCGCCCCTCGATCTCCGTGCCCCCGACGATTTCCCTGGCCAGCAGGACCAGGCCGGCACAGGTGCCGAAGACACCCATCCCCTGCCCCACCCGCTCGCGGATGGCGGGAAGCAAGCCGTGGGCATCCGCCAGCCTGCCGATGGTGGTGCTCTCGCCGCCGGGGATGATCAGGCCGGCCAGGCCGGCGAGCTGCTCCGGCTTGCGCACCTCCACGGCCTGTACGCCGCACTTGTGCAGCATGTCCAGATGTTCGCGGAAATCGCCCTGCAGGGCGAGCACGCCGACCTTCACGAAAACGTGACCTCGTTTCGTCCCGGTTTTCCTATCCTAGCATACGGTTTCCCGGGACGAGTTTCAATGCGGGCCGGAAGCGGGTTGAAAAGGGCCGCGTGAAGAACCAGGCGGGCGATGGAGGAGGCGGCCGTCGTTGTAAACTTGGCCCCGTGGCTGGCTCATGGGGCTTGCGGCGGCCTTTTCTTGGTCACCTGGTGGCCGCCAGCAGGTATTCCTCCACCGGGGCGGCGCCCTTACCCAGGCTGGAATGGGCGTGCGGGCGGCGGTGGACGGCGACGCGGCGGAAGTGCCGGCGCAGGAGGACCACCAGGTCGTCCAGCGGCACCAGCCCTCGGCTCCCGTAGCTGACGGCCAGGGACGCCCGGGGACAGGCCGCGGCCACGGCGGCGAACAGGCCCTCGAAGGCCCGCCGTGCTCGGCTGCGGTAGCAGAAGTCGGACTTGAAGCGGTCCACCCGGTAGCGGGCCTTGTGCTCAACCGCCGGCCGGTCGCCGAGCACCATGGTGTCCAGCAGGTGGTAGAAGCGGCTGTATTGTTCCTGGCTGTAGGGCGGGTCCACGTATACGAGCCGCAGCGCGTCCGGGTCCAGGACCCGCGGCCCCGGGGCCAAGCGGCCGTCCAGGGCATCCTCCCAGGTGCCCCTCGTGGCCCGGCAGGGATAGGGGCTGGGGGTCAAGCGCGCCAGGTCGTCGCACTTGTCCAGGAAGGCGTCCCGGATGGAAAGCGCGCGGAGGTAGCCGACCCGCGGGTGATCCGGCGGCAGGAACTGGGCGAAGTGGCCGGGGGTGGACTGAGCGTAGCACATGGCGTGGATCAGCGCCGTCAGGTACAGGGCGCGCTCGTATGGGTCGGGCACCGCCTCGATCGCCGACCGCAGGCCGTCGATCTCCCGGCACTGGGCGCGGGAGAAATACGTATCGGCGTAAGTCGTTTCAAAGAAACCGGGAGCGGTTCCCCCCGATGGTTCGCAAAGCGGCCCCGGCGGGTCGAACGACGGGCTGAGTACTTCCCGCGCCCGGCGGGCGGTGACGCGGCGGCCGCCGTTCTCCACCAAGGCCAGCCCGATGACGTGGCTGTACGCCTGGACGTCGTTGCACCAAACCGGGTGGCGCGGCTTCATGGCGTATCCGACGGCGCAGGTGCCGGCCATCAGGTCGAGCACCGGCTGGCCGGGAGCGGCCAGGTCCTCCAGGACCGGCAGGAGGAAGGGCAGCAGGGGGGCCTTGTTCCCCATGTAGCGCATGACGTGGACGTGGCCGGGGCGCGCCGCCGCGCCCGGCGCCTGTGCCGCCAGACCGAGTTCCAGCTGCGCCGGCGCCATGCCCTCACCCCCGTCGCAGGACCAGGATCCAGTCGTGTTCCAGCGTCCTGCTGTAGGTGTTGCGCCTGGTGAGCAGGGAACGGTTCTTATAACCGTCGGGGAACGCCGCCAACGCCTCGAAGCCGCGCTCCCCCGCCAGGAGCAGCAAGATGGCGTGCGTGGGAACGCGCAGTTCACGGACGTAGCTGTCGCTGATCTTCACGACCAGGTGTCCGCCCGGCCGGACGACACGCGCCATCTCGACCAGGAACGCCGCCATGTCGGCGAAGTACCGGCCGGCGGCGCGAGCCATGCGCCGGTGGCCCCGCTCGAACAGCAGCGCCGCGATTTCATCCGCGGCCGGGATGCCCACCGGCGTCCAGCAGGCGCATTCCTGCCCGGTGAACCGTTCGGTGGCCACGACCTCGCGA
>DYIH01000018.1:0-518 GCA_020723785.1 Thermaerobacter marianensis | reverse complement strand
GATCCAGGGCGTGATAAGCGGAGGTGTCGGCCAGGTAGCCCAGCCAGAACATCTCCAGTTTCATCGTCTCCAGGTAGCGGATCGACCCCAGGTAGGGGGGGTTGGTGACCACCAGGTCCACCGGCGGGACGTCGCGTGGCAGGGCGCGGGCGTCGCCCTGCAGGGCGGTCACCGGCACCCCGCTTGGGCGGCGGGCTTGATAGGCCGCCAGGTCCCGCAGAGCCCGTCCGGTCCTCGCGGCAAACCTGACGAAAACGTCTATCTTGCGCAGCCCCAGGGCGTCCAGGGCACGCAGGCGCTTGGAGTAGCCGGGGAACACGTGGCGGGGATCGGCGTTGGAGACGTCGCGCAGGACGGCGGAGAAACAGGCCAGGAAGAATTCCCGTTCCGGCCCCTGCGCCACCCGGCGGATCGCCCACAGGAGCCTGGCCAGGTCAGCCACCACGTGCGGGCGGAACCAGTGTGCCATGTTGAGGCAGTAGGGTACGGGCACCTCCCGGCCGCCCGCTGCACCCGCC
>DYIH01000324.1:825-1382 GCA_020723785.1 Thermaerobacter marianensis | reverse complement strand
AACAAAGTAATGAAGAGAACCATGGACTGAGAGGGACCAACAACAACCGCGGCCGCGGAGCGGTCGCGCGGGATCGTGCCCCGGACGATGGGGCCGTGTCCGTGCTCGCGGAGCAGGCGCCGCCCGCGGCGGCCGGGACCAGCGCCCAGGGGGGCCGGACGTCTCCGGTCCGGCGGAGCGGTTGCGGGCGCGCTACCGGTAGGTCACGAGGTGGACGACCTGCGGCCCGACTGGCCGGCGCGGGGGGTGGCGCCGGGCCGAGGCGATCCCGTGGCCGAAACGCGGCGCCTCCTGGACGAGTACGATCAGGCGGCCAAACGAGCCGTGCCGCCCGAGGTGGCCCTGGCCTACCTCCGCCAGATGCGCGAAACCCTTCGGAGAGGAGCGGGACCGTGAACCGGAACGGACACCGGGAACGCCTCCTGGCGGAGGCCCCGGAACTCATGGCGCTGGCCCTGGTCGAGCCCGGGCGGGCGCGCCGACCCCTGGACGAGCTCCTGCGGAGCTGGGGCGCGGCGCCGGACATCCTGGACGGCATCCTGGGCCTGGGTCCGCTG
>DYIH01000324.1:172-815 GCA_020723785.1 Thermaerobacter marianensis | reverse complement strand
CGGCGGCGCGCCGTGCCGGACGGACGTGCGTTTCCCGGACGCCGAATCCCTGGACTGGCTGGCCCAGCGGATCGTGGGCGCCGCCGGCCGGGTGCTCACCGCCGAGCGGCCGATGGCCCTGGTCCACCTGCCGGACGGCTCCCGGGCGCGCATCCTGCGGCCGCCGCTGGCGCCTTCGGGCACCGCCCTTGCCATCCGCAAGCCGGCGCCGGCCACCTCGCCGCTTGGGCCGGAGGACCTGGTGCGGTCCGGCGCCTGGTGGTCCTGCTGGCGGGGAAGCGCATCCTGGCGCTCTACGACGGCGCCGGAACGGAGGTCCGTCCCGCCGAGGGGCTGGCCGCCGCCGTCGGCAAGGCGGCCGGCGCCATGTCCGTCCAGCCCCAGGCCGGTGTGGCCGTCTACGCGCTGCTGGCGCTGACGCCGGACGAGTCCGCCGCCCTGCGGTTCGCGGAGCGGGGCGCCACGACTTCATCGACCTGGCCCCCTGGGCGGCCCCTTGATACCACCCACCGCCCCGCCGAATGGCATGTCCCATGCCCGCCCGCACCCGGTCCCGGCGTCTGACAAGGCGCCGCCGGGCCGGGTCACATACCTATGTGCAGGATAAGCGCCCTGCCGGGCGCCCTACCGCACGCGCGGCAGA
>DYIH01000324.1:0-162 GCA_020723785.1 Thermaerobacter marianensis | reverse complement strand
GCGGGGAGCGGGCTGATAACGGCAGGGGTATCGGGAGGGCGGCGGCACCGCGCGGCGGGCGGGTGGCAGGGCGGATGCAGGGACGATTCATCATATCAACTTTTTCAGCGGTAGGGGAGGTGGTGTCCATGCCCAAGACGGGCCGGTATCCGATGTACTGCC
>DYIH01000323.1 GCA_020723785.1 Thermaerobacter marianensis | reverse complement strand
CCCGGAGTGATGGCAGCGAGCGCTTGGGTCAATTCGGCCGCCAGCCCGGGCAGGCCGAAGCAGGGCTGGCGGTAAAGCTTTTCGATCAGCTCCGTGTACTGGGCGAGGGTGCCCAGGAGGAGGATGTCGACCGGCTCCGGCGCGAAATCGGCCACCCGCGCGGGCAGGGCGGCGTCACCGCCCCGGGCCAGCATCTCCTGCTTGATGATGTTGGCCGCCCGGGGATCGACGCCGCATACCTTGAGCAGCCGGAAGACGCCCTTGGGAGCCATTGCGGCGATCCCTCCCGGATGGACGCCCAGGGCGCGCATTTCCGCCTGGACCCCGGCCAGAGTTTCCAGCGTCAGGACGTGCACTTCCAGGTGCGGCCCGGTCCCGTCCATCAAGCATCCCCCCGTGGCGGCGTGGCTGCCTTCATCTATTCGGCCCCGGGAGCGTGGCTCCTCCCGTTGGGCAACGGCGGCGCGGGCGAATTTGACTCCCCCGGGGCACTGTCATATCATACAGCTAAATGGCCCGCCACGGGCTCGCGGGGAGGAACGCCCTTGTCTAGGCGCCTCCAGGACATCCTGGCCAAATTGCAGGAGCGGGATTACAAACTCACCCCCCAGCGACAGCACGTTGTCCAGGTTCTCCTGAACCACACCGACAAGCATCTCAGCGCCGAGGAGGTCTACGGCCTCGTCAAGGCCAAGAATCCGGACATCGGTTTGGCTACCGTCTATCGGACACTGGAATTGCTGTCCGAACTCGACGTCCTCCAGAAGCTCGACTTCGGCGACGGCCGCAGCCGTTACGAGTTCGCCGACGAGACCCATCATCACCATCACCTGATCTGCCTTTCCTGCGGCATCGTGGAAGAGCTGGAGGAAGACCTCCTGGAACCATTGGAGCATCGGGTGGCCGAGAGCCGGGGCTTCCTCGTCACCGACCACCAGGTCAAGTTTTACGGGTACTGCCGCGCCTGCCGTCAGAAAAACGATGCCTGACGCGGTCGGTTGGGGCATAACCTGGGGTAGAGCTGCCGATGGAGGGCGAGCCCTTGGACTGGAAGGCCCTGACGATGACCTTTGCACTGATCTTCATCGCCGAACTCGGCGACAAGACCCAGTTGGCGACCATGATGATGGCGGCGGAAACCAGATCGTTCCTGGCCGTCTTCACCGGTGCGGCTCTGGCCCTGGTGCTGAGTTCCCTGCTGGGCGCGGCCGCCGGCGAGGTTCTGACCCGCTTCATTCCCCTGGCCTACCTGCGGGGCTTGGCCGGTGCCGGTTTCGTCGTCATGGGGCTGCTGTTGCTCTCCGGCAGGCTTTGAAACGATGCTGGCATTCCTTTGCTGAGCCATCCCCGGTTTTGGAGCCTTGAATTTAGTGGAAGACCGTAGCCAAG
>DYIH01000322.1 GCA_020723785.1 Thermaerobacter marianensis | reverse complement strand
GCTTTCCGGGGCCGGCCCCGCCGTCGTCCAGTATTACCGCCAGCAGGCCCTTGGAGCCCATCACCGCGCCCAGTCCCCCCCTGCCGCAATACCTGCCGGGAGATCCTTCGGGGTCATTTACCGCGATGCCCGCCGTCACCTGCCGCCTTTCACCGGCCGGCCCGATCAGTACAACCCCCGCCCTGCCCCCATGCCTGGAATATATCCTGGAGGCTTTTTCATAAACCCCCAGCATGGACAGGCCCTCCGCCTCCTCCAGCCGGGGCCCTTTTTTGTCCACCACCAGCGCGTACCTTCTTCCGTCCCCGGCCATGCCCTCCACCAGTATGGCCCGGATGTCCAGCCTGGCCATCCTGAAAGCCGCCATCCCGCCGGAGTTGCTTTCCTTGATCCCCCCGGTCAGCGGGCTCTTGGCCCCCACCGAAGTCCTGTGGGCGCAGGAAAGGCCGGTGCCGGCCAGCAGCCCGCAGGCTATGACCAGCTTGTTGCGGGGCCCCAGTGGATCGGCCCCGGGCGGGACCAGGTCGTACACCATCCTGGAGGTCAGCGCCCTACCGGACAGTTTTTGGTATTCTTCAGGCAGTTTTTCCTCGGTTGCCTCCAGGGTGGTCATGTTGACCCTGATCACATTGTCCAGCATAACTCATCCCTCCGGTTACACTTATCTCCGGTAAATAATATGAAGGGCTTGTGTATTCTTCTGAATCCCTGATTCTGGATTCTGCCGCCCGCAAGGCGATATTAGTTACCGCCTTGCCGCCTTCAGCCCGATGTCCCTGCGGTAGTGCATTCCCTGGAAGCTGATGGCCCCGGCCCCCTTGTAGGCCAGCGAAATGGCCGACGGGATGTCCTCCCCGGCGGCGGTCACACCCAGGACCCGGCCGCCGGCCGTTACCACCCGGCCGTCCTTCAGGCCGGTGCCGGCGTGAAATACAGTGACGCCTCCGGGAACCCTGTCCAGCCCCTTGATTTCATGGCCCTTTTCATATTCCCCGGGATATCCCCCGGAGGCCAGGACCACACAGACCGCGGCCCCACCGTGCCACTCCACCTTCACCCGGTCCAGCCTGCCGTCGATCACGGCCTCCATGATTTCCACCAGGTCCGACTTGAGCATCATCAGGACCGGCTGGGCCTCGGGGTCCCCGAAGCGGGCGTTGAACTCCAGCACCATGGGCCCCCGGCTGGTAATCATCAGCCCGGCGTAAAGCACCCCCCTGTACGGCCTGCCCTCGGCGGCCATGGCCCTCACCATGGGGCGAATCACTTTCTCCAGCGCCAACCTGCATACTTCTCCCCCGCCCACCGGCGCCGGGGCGTAGGCCCCCATGCCGCCGGTATTGGGCCCCCGGTCGCCGTCGTAGACCTGCTTGTGGTCCTGGGCGGGCAGCATGGGCACCACGTTTTCGCCG
>DYIH01000017.1 GCA_020723785.1 Thermaerobacter marianensis | reverse complement strand
CATCGGGATGATCGCCGCCGCCCAATATCCCCGGCCGGTGATCGTGCGGACGGGTGACTTCAAGACGAACGAGTACGCCGGCCTGATCGGCGGCCGCGCCTTCGAACCCGAGGAGGAGAACCCCATGCTCGGGTTGCGCGGCGCCAGCCGGTATTACCGGGAGCGGTACCGGGAGGCGTTCGCCCTGGAGTGCCGGGCGCTCCGGCGCGTCCGCGAGGAGATGGGGCTCCGCAACGTGATCGTGATGATCCCCTTCTGCCGCACCCCGGAGGAGGCGGACCGGGTGCTGGCGGTGATGGCGGAAAACGGCCTGAAGCGGGGGGAGAACGGCCTCGAGGTCTACGTCATGTGCGAGATCCCGTCAAACGTGGTGCTGGCGGAGGAGTTCGCCGCGCGATTCGACGGTTTCTCCATCGGCAGCAACGATCTCACCCAACTCGTCCTGGGCGTGGACCGGGACGCCTCGGGCCTGGCCGACCTCTTCGACGAGCGGAACGAGGCGGTCAAGCGGATGATCCGCAGCGCGATCCGTTCCGCGCACGAGTGCGGCCGCAGGGTGGGCATCTGCGGCCAAGCCCCGAGCGATCATCCGGAGTTCGCCGACTTCCTTGTCGAAGCGGGGATCGACTCCATCTCGGTGGATCCCGACCGCGTCATAGCGGTGAAAAGGCGCGTCGCCGCGGCGGAAGCCGCAGGGGCTGGAAATGAGTCCTGAGCACCTGTGGCTCCGCACCCACCGGTGAGGGATGTCGAAAGCGGCCGCCCCTTCTCGCAACGTCTGCCGGGGGGATCATTCCTCGACGATCACGTCGGTGACCATGCCACCCTCGGCGTGCCCAATCATGGTGCACGCCAGTTTATAGGTCCCGGCCCGGGTGGGCGTAAAAACCACCTCTACCGTCTGACCAGCCTGGGCATCGGCATGAACATCCCCATTACCGCCGCCGTGCCCCGCCTCACCGCCACCGTCGTTCCCATCGCCGTTACCCATGGCCTCTGCGGGCCCGCCCCCGCCACCGTGGCCGGGTACGGCCTCCCTGTCATCGTGGCCCTGGTCCGGCGCCGTTTGCGGAACAACGGAGCGGCTTTCGCTGGCGGAATGCCCGCCGGCGTCACCAGCCCCTTCCTTTAAAGCCGGCATGCCTTCGATCTTGAAATCATGAGGAATACTCGACAGATTAGTGAACAACAGGCGATATCGCTGGCCGACATGCAGCCTGATCGTCGAAGGGGAGAATTTGGCGAAATAGCCTTTGGCATTGTACTTGTCCCGCCCGACGAGACGTATCTCCGAACCGTTGCGGGCATGAAGCTCCTCTTTCCTTTCCCAGGCCGCGACGTGATGTGCGTATGAGCCGATGCCCACCACCGCTATCAGACCTGTCAGGACGGCGACCCGCCAGAGCACCATCTTCTTTTCCTCCTCTTTCCCCAAAGAAATTTGCGATCCGCACAACAAGCATGGATGACAATTATGGAGATCCGTTGAATATTTGTTGGATCAAATATGTTGAAATAATAAGAAGATTCTTAACGTCGTTTTTTGCGACAGCGCGATACGACAAGGAGCGCGCGTCCCGTCTGGTAATATAAGGGAGACCCCTAGAGCAGGGAGGCGCGCCATGACCCGACAAGGCAAGCGGGTGATCCTGGGGCTCGCCGCCGCAGGGTTCCTGCTGGGCCGGGCTTCTGTCTTCGGGGTGCTTTGGCCCTTTGGTCCGGCTTTTCTCGCGGTTGCTTCCCGTTACCAGGCTGGCGCGGCCGTTGCGGTGGCCATCGCCTCGGCCCTGGGCGGTTTTTCGGCCGGGGGTTTCTGGCCGGGCCTGTCCCAGGCGTTGTTTGGCGGGCTTTATATCCTGGCGGCATATCGGGGGGTGGCCGGCCTGCCGCAGCGGTGGTTGCTGGTCCTTGGCCTGGCCTCGGCCCTCGGATACGGCGTTCCGGCCCTGGGGCGCAACCCGGCGCCCTACGGACTCCTGCTCGTGATTTTTCAATGCGGGTTGGCTGTTTTTCTGGGCCTGCTGTTCGACCTTGGGTTGCGCTCATCACTACTCCGCGGCCGGGCAGCCGGGAATGCCGGAGACCGGGTGGGCGTACTGGTCCTGGCGGGCGGTTGCCTGGCGGGCCTGGGGGGGCTGAGAGCGGGTCCCATCGACCTGCAGGCGGCGGCGATGGCGGTGTGGCTATGGCTGGCTGCCCGGTTCGGCGGCAACGGCGCGGGGGCCGCGGCCGGGCTGACCGCGGGGACGATTCAGGTCCTGGGTGGCGCGGGAGGCGCCATGGCCCTGGGAACCCACGGGCTGGCCGGGCTGCTGGGCGGGTTGGGCCGCGAATTCGGCCGCTGGGGGATACTGGGCGGCATCGGTCTGGGCTATGGACTGGCGGGGCTCCTGGCCGGCGAACCAAGATTCGGTGAACAACTGGCCGGTATTGCGGCAGGTCTGGCTCTGGCCATGTTGCTCCCCGCTGAGGCCCTGGCCGGCTGGCTCGACGCGTCCTGCGGGGTGGCGCGGGGTGACCCCCGCGCGGGTGGCGGTCCGGGCGGTTCCTCGGCATCGGGGCGCCTGCAGGGCTTGGCACAGGTCTTCACCGAGCTGTCCCGTTCCTTTCAGGAACTGGCCGTGGCCGAGCCCCTGCCGCCGCCGGAGCAGGAGCTTTCCATGCTGGTCAGCCGCCTGTCCGGCCAGGTCTGCCACGGGTGCCCCCGGTATGACGCATGCTGGCGGAGGTCGTTTTTTGACCGATACCGGATGGTGGTGGAGCTGTTCGCCAGGGTGGAGGCCGGCGCCGGCGAGGAACCGCCCGACTGGCGGGAGAAGTGCCTTCAGCCCGATGTGGTGGCTCGCGAGGCCGCCCACCTCGTCGAGTTGCGTGACCTCGACCGCCGCTGGCGCCGCAAACTGGGTGAAAGCCGCGACCTGATGGCCGGCCACCTGGCCGGGTTGGCGCGGGTGCTGGAGGACCTGGCGCGGGAGGTCCGGGGTGAGGGGTCAGAGGCGCCGGAGGGCGTGCGCCCGCCCCGGCTGGGATACAGCACCGAGGTGGCCAAGCTGGCCCGGGACGGGCGCCTTGTCTGCGGCGACAGCCACCTGATCAAGGAACTGCCGGGCGACCGCCTCCTGCTGGTGCTCAGCGACGGGATGGGTGCCGGGGACCGGGCGGCGGGCGAGAGCCGCACCGCCATCGGCCTCCTGGAGCGGCTCATCGACGCGGGGTTCGACAGGAAAGTGGCCATCCGTACCGTAAATTCTATTCTTGTGTTGCGATCGCCCGACGAGTGCTTCGCCACCCTGGACCTGGCCCTGGTCGACCTGCGGTCCGGCGAGGCGGAGTTCATCAAGGTCGGGGCCAGCCCCTCCTTCATCCGGGGCCCGGACGGGGTGGCGGTCGTCAAGGCCTGCTCCCTTCCGCTGGGTATCCTGGATGACGTCGAAATGGAGTCCAGCTTCCAGGTGCTCCGGCCGGGGGACGCGCTGGTGATGGTGACCGACGGGGTCTTGGAGGCCCGGGAGGAGCCGTCCGCCCGCGAGTCCTGGATACGGGAGTCCATCCTCGAGGCCGGAGCATCCGGAGAGCCGGGCCTTGCCCGGCAGTTGTTGGACGCGGCGGCCGGCGGGACTCCGGCGGGCCGCCGCGATGACATGACGGTGTTGGTGGTGCGGTTCTGGGGGTGAGGTGATGGGCCGCGGGGAGCTTCTGGATGCCATGCGGGCGACGGTCAGCCGCTATCGGATGGTGGCGCCGGGCGAGAAGGTCGTGGTTGCCGTGTCCGGGGGGCCCGACTCGCTGGCCCTGTTGCACGGCCTCCGGACCCTCCGTGACGAATTGGGCATCACCCTGCACGCGGCGCACCTCAACCATTTGCTCCGCGGCGACGCGGCCCGCGCCGACGCGGAATACGTGCGTGCCTTGGCGGCGGAAATGGGGTTGCCGGTCACCGTGGAGGAGGTGGCGGTGGCCGACCTGGCCCGCGGACGGGGGCTCTCGATCGAAGAAGCGGGCCGGGAGGCCCGTTATGCGTTCTATCAGCGAGTGCGCGAGGCGGCCGGGGCGGCCCGCGTGGCTCTGGGGCACACGGCGGACGACCAGGCTGAGACGGTGCTCATGCGCCTCCTGCGCGGGGCGGGGCCAGCCGGGCTGGCAGGCATCCCGCCCGTCCGGGACGGCTGGATCGTGCGGCCCCTGATCGCGGTCACGCGCCGGATGGTCGAGGACTACTGCCGGGCGGTGGGCCTGGAACCGTGCCGGGACGAGTCCAACCGCGACCCGGCCCACCTCCGCAACCGGGTGCGGTGGGACCTGCTGCCCCGGCTGGAGCGGGAGTACAACCCGGCCCTGCGCCGCGCCTTGGTGCATCTGGCGGATGTTCTACGGGAGGAGGATGCCTGGCTGGCCGGGTTGGTGGCCGGGGAGTACGGTCGCCTGGCCCGGGAGGACGTGAATGGCATTCGGTTAGCCCTGAAAGACTGGGAGAACCGGCCCCTGGCCCTGCGCCGGCGGCTGGTGCGAGAGGCGGCCGCCCGCCTCCTGGGGCGTCCAGCTCCGCTGGAGTTCGGCCACGTGGAAGCGGTGTTGGGGCTGACCGGGGCCCCGGTCGGTTCACGCCTCGACCTGCCTGGTGGGTTGGTCGCGCGCCGGGAATATGCTCATGTGCATATTGGCGGGAGCCAGGCGCCGGGGGGCGTTGCCGCCGGAGGGTTTTCCTATCCTTTGCCTGTGCCCGGCCGGGTAGCGGTGCCGGAGGCCGGCCTGATCCTGGAGGCGGATCTGCGGCCGGCCGGCGCGGAGGTGGACAAGGACCCGGCGCCGGCCGGTCCGGGGCGCTTTGCCGTCCACCTGGACGCCGATCGCTGCGTCCTTCCCCTGACGGTGCGCAGCCGGCGGCAGGGTGACCGATTCTGGCCCGCCGGGTTGGGGGCCGCCAAGAAGTTGAAGGACTTCTTCATCAGTGCCAAGGTGCCCCGTGAGGAACGGGACCGGATCCCGTTGGTCACCGGGGGCGACGGATCGATCCTTTGGGTCGTCGGCCGGCGGGCCGATGACCGCTTCCTTCCCACCTCCGAGAGCCGCCGGCTGCTGACGCTGAGGGCGCACCCCGCCGGAGTGTCGCCAACCCGTTGATTCTCATTCTTGGTTGTGTTCAGCCCGCAATTGTGCTAGAATACATTGAATTTTCAGCGACTGCTTTCGGGTTCCCGCCATACCGGCGTAACGGGTATGTAATTGGAGGACTGCAATGAATTCCGGCAAGGTCTTGCGCAATTTGTTCCTATACGGTCTCCTTTTCCTGGTGATCCTCGTCGGGATTCAGTACCTGGCCGGCCAACGCCAGCAGCCGGAGGTGATCCCCTATAGCGACTTTTATGCCCTCCTGAAGGCCGGCAAGGTCGGCTCGGTCCAGATCTTCGACGATACACAGGTGCGTCTCAAGCTGAAGGATGGAAAAGAGTTCCTCACCTTCATCCCCAAGGGCAGCGACAACCTGTACCAGCTCATGCTGGAGAAGAACGTCAAGTGGGAGAACGTGCCGCCGCCCCAGACGCCCTGGTGGACGGCCCTGTTGAGCACCGTCCTGCCCGTGCTGCTGGTCGTCGGCGCCTTCGTCTTCATCATGCAGCAGAGCCAGACCGGCGGCAACCGGGTAATGCAGTTCGGGCGGAGCCGGGCGCGGCTCCACCAGGACGACCCCAAGCGGCGGGTGACCTTCGCCGACGTGGCCGGCGCTGACGAGGCCAAGGAAGAGCTGGCCGAGATCGTCGACTTCCTCAAGAACCCCAAGCGCTATCTGCAGATGGGGGCGCGCATCCCCAAGGGGGTCCTGCTCTTCGGCGCCCCCGGCACCGGCAAGACCCTGCTGGCCCGGGCCGTGGCGGGGGAGGCCGGCGTGCCTTTCTTCAGCATCAGTGGCTCGGACTTCGTGGAGATGTTTGTGGGCGTCGGCGCCTCGCGGGTGCGAGACCTGTTCGACCAGGCCAAGAAGAGCGCGCCTTGCATCGTGTTCATCGATGAGATCGACGCCGTCGGGCGCCAGCGGGGCGCCGGCTACGGGGGTGGCCACGACGAACGCGAGCAGACGCTGAACCAGCTCCTGGTGGAGATGGACGGCTTTTCGGCCAACGAGGGGATCATCGTCATGGCCGCCACCAACCGGCCCGACGTCCTCGACCCCGCCCTGCTGCGGCCCGGGCGCTTCGACCGGCAGATCGTCATCGACAAGCCCGACGTCAAGGGGCGGGAGGCCATCCTGCAGGTCCACGCCCGCAACAAGCCCCTGGAAGCTGATGTCGACCTGTCGGTGATCGCCCGCCGCACGCCCGGTTTCACCGGTGCCGACCTGGAGAACCTCCTCAACGAGGCCGCCCTCCTTTCGGCACGGCGCCGCAAGAAGAGCATCGGCATGCCCGAGATCGAGGACGCCGTAGACCGCATCGTCGCCGGCGGACCCGAGAAGAAGAGCCGCGTGATCAGTGAGAAGGAGAAGGAGCGCGTCGCTTACCACGAGGCCGGCCACGCGCTCATCTCCAGCCTTCTGCCCGGGGCCGACCCGGTGCACAAGATATCCATCATCCCGCGCGGCGGCGCCCTGGGCTATACGCTGCAGCTCCCGCTGGAGGACCGCTACCTGGTGACCCGCAGCGAGATCATGGACCGCATCTGCGTCCTGTTGGCCGGACGCGCGGCGGAGGAGATGGTTTACGGCGAGATCACGACCGGCGCCCAGGACGACCTGGAGCGGTCGACCAAGATGGCCCGGCGGATGATCACCGAGTTCGGAATGAGCGAGGAACTCGGCCCGATGACCTTCGGCAACAAGCAGGACAACCCCTTCCTGGGACGCGACCTGGCGCGTGACCGCAACTACAGCGAGGAGGTTGCCGCTGCCATCGACAAGGAGGTCAGCCACCTGGTCGCCGAACTGTATGAAAAAACCAAGCGGCTGCTCCAGGAGAACCGCGGCCGCCTGGATCAGATCGCCCGGCGCCTGGTGGAGCAGGAAACCCTCGAGGGCCCCGAACTGGAGGACCTCCTGGGGATTAGGAAATAACGCGCGGCGCCTTCGTCCGCGGTTCTACCGCATCCACCACCACACCCTTCGGGTTAATGGCGGACGTTCTATGAAACGCTCCGGAAGGCAGCCGTGCACCGGTATTCATGAGGAGCGATACCTGTGGCTGATGGGCGGGCTGCTCGCGCGGCCGTGCCAACCGACATGAGCCGTCTGGCCCGGCGGGGCATCCTCGACCTCCCCCCTTATGTTCCCGGCAAACCGGTCGAGGAAGTTCAACGGGAACTCGGCCTCACCGATGTCATCAAGATGGCCTCCAACGAGAGTCCCATGGGGCCGTCGCCCCGCGCGCTGGCCGCCATCGGTGCGGCTCTCGGGGGCATCCACATCTATCCGGAAGGGCCGGCGTCCGAATTGCGCCGCGCTCTGGCCGCCCGGTACGGCGTCGATCCCGACATGGTCCTCGTGTCCAACGGCGGGGACAACGTCATCACACTCATCTGCCTGGCCCTGCTCAACGATGGCGAGGAGGCCGTCACCGGCTGGCCCACCTTTTCGGCTTACGAGCACTGCACCCGGGTGGCCGGAGGGCGTCCGGTGCGGGTGCCGCTCAGGAACCACGCCTTCGACCTGGAGGCCATGGCGGCCGCGGTGGGGCCGCGGACCAAGCTGGTCTTCATTTGCAACCCCAACAACCCTACCGGCACGTTCAAGACCCGCTCCGAGATCGAGGCGTTTTTGGACAGGCTACCGCCGCATGTCGTGACCATGGTCGACGAGGCTTACGGCGAGTACGCCGACGACCCCGGCTACCCGCAGGCCGTCGATTACGTCCGCCGGGGGCGCAACGTGGTGGTCCTGCGGACGTTCTCCAAGATCTACGGACTGGCCGGCCTGCGGGTCGGCTACGCCCTGGCCCCCCGCTGGCTGATCGCCCTCATGGAACGGCCGCGCGAGCCCTTCCCGGTCAACCGCCTGGCCCAGGCCGGCGCCCTGGCGGCCCTGGAGGACGCGGATCACGTGGCCCGCTCCCTGGAGGTGAACGCGCGTGGCAAGGAGTTTTTCTATCGGGAGCTGGCGGCGCGGGGTATCGCCTGCCTCCCCACCCAGGCCAACTTCATTCTCATCGACGTGGGACGGGACTCCCGGCCGGTGTACCAGGCCATGCTGCGCCAGGGTGTGATCGTCCGGCCGGGGGGGATTTGGGGCCTGGACACGTGGCTCAGGGTGACCATCGGCCGGGAAGAGGACAACCGCCGTTGCCTGGCCGCTCTGGACCGGGCGCTTTCGTAAAACATACGAGGTGGAGTCGATGGTACAGATTCTCCGCTGCGGGCGCGCCACCCTGGAAATCGGCCGCCGCACGCTGATCATGGGCATCCTCAACGTGACGCCGGATTCCTTCTCCGACGGGGGGCGTTACCATACCGTCGAACGGGCGGTGGAGCGGGCCCGGGAAATGGTCGCCCAGGGCGCCGACCTGATCGACGTGGGGGGCGAGTCCACGCGGCCCGGCGCCGAACCGGTGGCCGCCGCCGAGGAACTTGCCCGCGTGGCGCCCGTGATCCGGGCGCTGGCCGTGGCCGTCCCGGTGCCCATTTCCATCGACACCTACAAGGCCGAGGTGGCGCGGGCCGCCGTGGCGGCCGGCGCCGGCCTGGTCAACGACGTCCGGGGCCTGCAGGGCGTCCCGGACATGGCCGCCGCCGTGGCGGAATTGGGGGTGCCCGTGGTCGTCATGCACGGCATGCGGGAGCATGTCGCCGGTCAGCCCCCGAATTACGGAGACCTGATGGCTGAAATCAAGGATTTCCTGCGTCGGAGCCTGGCCCTGGCCGAGGCCGCCGGTATCCCCGGGGAGCGGGTGATCGTCGACCCCGGCTTCGGCTTCGGGAAGACGGCCGAACACAACCTGGAGGTGATGGCCCGCCTTGGTGAACTGCATGAGCTGGGGCGCCCCATCCTCCTGGGCCCGTCGCGCAAGTCGACCATCGGCAAGGTCCTCGACCTGCCCGTTGACCAGCGTGTGGAGGGGACGGCCGCCCTTGTGGCCCTTGCCGTGGCCCAGGGTGTGGACATCGTCCGCGTCCACGACGTGCGGGAGATGTCCCGTGTGGCGCGCATGGCCGACGCGGTCATGGCTCACGCCCGGCTTGGCCGCCTGGTTGGAGGCGGCCCGGCATGAGCGGGCGATCGGAGGAGAGGCAGGTTATCGCCTACCTAGGCTTGGGCGCCAATGTCGGAGACCGGGAGGCCAACCTGAGGGAGGCCATAGCCCTGCTTGACGCCCACCCTGGCATCGACGTCCGGCGCCTGTCGTCCGTATATGAAACCGAGCCCGTCGGCCTCCGGGACCAGCCCAGGTTTCTCAACCAGGTCGCGGAGGTGGCCGTGACCCTGACCCCGGAAGCCCTGCTGGAAGCCATCCTGTCCATCGAAGCGGCCCTGGGGCGCATCCGGCGCACCCGCTGGGGGCCCCGCACCATCGACATCGACATCCTCCTTTACGGGGACGCGCTTGTCGACAGGCCGGGCCTGCGCATCCCCCACTCGGGCCTCAGGGAACGGGCCTTCGTCCTGCTGCCACTCCACGAACTGGCCCCGGACCTGGTCTTACCCGATGGCGAACCCCTGGCTGCGCTGCTGGCCCGGCTGGAAGCGGCCGGCGGACCAGAGGTGGTGAAGTGGCAGACGTGTTGAAGGAACGCCTCCTGGATCTGCTGCGATCCGAAACCGCCCGGCCCGTCTCGGGAGAGGAACTGGCCCGCCGCCTTACCGTCAGCCGCACGGCGGTCTGGAAGCGGATATGCGCCCTGCGGGCGGACGGCTACGCCATCGAGAGCCACCGCCGCCTGGGCTACCGTCTGACCGCCGTTCCGGACCGCCCGCTGCCGGCCGAAATCCGCCGCGGCCTGAACACCCGCATCCTGGGACGCGAGATACATCACTTCGAAAGCGTCACATCCACCCAGGACGTGGCCCGGCGCCTGGCCGCCCAGGGTGCCGTGGAAGGGACGGTGGTCGTCGCCGAGTCCCAGACGGCGGGCAGGGGGCGCCGAGGGCGCGACTGGCATTCCCCGCCGGGCGCCGGACTATGGCTGTCGGTGGTCTTGCGCCCGGACCTGCTGCCCGCTCAGGTGCCTCTCCTGACCCTGGCCGCGGGGGTGGCCGCCGCTCGGGCCATAACCGAGGCGGCCGGGGTGTCCCCCGGGCTCAAGTGGCCCAACGACCTGCTCGTGGACGATCGCAAGGTGGGCGGCATCCTGGCGGAAATGTCCGGCCAGCAGGACGGGATCGACCATGTCATCCTCGGAGTCGGGATCAACGTCGGCGCCGGCCCCGACCTGTTCCCGCCCGAATTGCGGGACCGGGCCGTTTCGCTGGCCCGGTGCGCCGCGCGGGAGGTTTCCCGGATCGACCTCTGCCGCTGGCTGCTGGTGGCCTTGGAGGAGGTCTACCTCCGGCTGGCCGCCGGGGAATCGGCCGCCGTGCTCGAAGAATGGCGCCGCGCCTCCATCACACTCGGCCGCCGGGTGGCCGTCATCCTTCCGGCGGAAACGGTCGTCGGCCAGGCCCTGGACCTGTCCCCCGACGGGGGCTTGGTGCTGGCACTGCCCGGCGGCGGGACGCGGACGTTCCTGGCGGGAGAGGTTTCCCTCACCATGGCCGGCGGGTCTTAGCGAGGTCCTTTTGCCTTCAGTTTGCGATACAATTATTAAAGGGACTATGCTGATGGCAGAAGTGGCGCCACCAGCGTACCGTTGCCGGAAACATGCTAAAGGAAACCTCGCTCTCTGCGAGAATAGTTCACTCCTGACGCATCTATCGGCCTGACCGGGAAAATCGGGGCTCCCTGCCACGCCCACCGGCGGGATGGGGTCAAACCAGGGGGAAAGGGTCATGGTTCAGATGGAATTGGTGAGCGTGGGGATGGTCGGCGGCACCGAGGACCACCTCATGGTCCTGCGCGAGGCCAACGGCAACCGTATCCTGGTCATCAGCATCGGCCTGATGGAGGCCACCGCCATCGCCGTGGCCCTGGAAGGCGTCGCGGCTCCGCGTCCCATGACCCACGACCTCCTCGTCCACGTCATCCAACGGCTTCAGGCGGAAATGGCCCGGGTCGTCATCCACGACCTGCGCAACGAAACCTTCATCGGCCAGATCGAGCTCAAGACCGAAAAAGGAGTCCTGGAGATAGACTGCCGGCCCAGTGACGCCGTGGCACTGGCGGCCCGCACCGGGGCGCCCATCTTCGTCACCGAAGGGGTGCTGGAAGCGGCGGCTATCGTCGCCGGTGAGGGCGAGGAAGGCTCGGCTTGAAACCGTGTTCGCCATCAGGGGCGGCTGATCCGGAAAACCGGGGGGCGCCATGAAAACCGTAGTGAGCGTGAGCATCGGTTCCTCCAGGCGGGATCATTCCGTGCAGGTGCGTCTCCTCGATCAGGACGTGTTGATCGAGCGCCGCGGCACCGACGGCGACATGCTGCGGGCGATCCGGATGATCCGCGAACTCGACGGGCGGGTGGACGCCTTCGGTCTGGGCGGCATCGACCTGTACCTGGTGGCCAACGGCCGCCGCTACGTCATCCGCGACGCCCTGCGGATGGCCCGAGCCGCCCGGAAGACCCCGGTCGTCGACGGCAGCGGCCTCAAGCACACCCTGGAGCGCCGCGTCGTCCGCTGGCTGGACCGCGAGGGCGGCATGCCGCTGCGCGGCAGGCGGGTGCTGCTGGTATCGGCCGTGGACCGTTTCGGCATGGCCGAGGCCATGGTTGAGGCCGGCGCCGAACTGGTCATGGGCGACCTGATCTTCGCCCTCGGCATCCCGGTTCCGCTCCGCTCCCTCCGGGCCGTCGACCGGCTGGCCCGGCTCGCGCTCCCCGTCCTCTGCCGCCTCCCCTTCACCATGCTCTACCCGACGGGTGAAAAGCAGGAAAAGGTCTCCGGCGGACCAAAGTACAGTAAGTATTTCGATCAGGCGGACATCATCGCCGGCGACTTCCACTTCATCCGCCGGTACATGCCGCCCAGCCTGTCGGGCAAGGTCGTCCTGACCAACACGGTTACGGCTTCCGACGTTACGCTCCTAAAGGAACGCGGTGTCCGCACCCTGGTGACGACCACTCCCGAACTGGGCAGCCGGTCCTTCGGCACCAACGTCATGGAGGCCGTCCTGGTGGCACTGTCCGGCAAGACGTCCGAGCAGCTGACGCCCGGCGACTACGAGTCCCTGCTCGACCGGCTCGGCTTCCGGCCCCGTGTCGAGCGTCTCAACCTTTAGGTAGGTAAAGGGGACCCGGCAGGATGTCGCACCAAGGCACGGCAGCGCCGAATGCCATGGCGGCCGGAGGAAAGCAGAATCCTCCCGATGAAACCACCCCAGGTAGGTAAAGGGGACCCGGCAGGATGTTGCACCAAGGCACGGCAGCGCCGAATGCCATGGCGGCCGGAGGAAAGCAGAATCCTCCCGATGAAACCACCCCAGGTAGGTAAAGGGGACCCGGCAGGGTCATATGGGCTGACGGAGTGGAAAGGCAGGTGTGAAGCCATGGCGGGCAAGTTCGGTTTCATCCTGCACCCCCTCGACGTAAGCGACGTCGGCAGAAAGTTCCCGTTCGTCCGCCGCCTGCCCGGCGCCCTGGTCGAGGCGGCGTTGAAGCACCTACCGCCGAACAGGACCTCCCACGTCACCGGTGTCCGTTCTCCATACAACGAAGCCGAGGGCTGGTTCGTCGGGGTGACCCTGACCACCCGCCAGATGATGTCTCTGCCTGAGTCCTTTGTTCTCGATAAGATCGTGGCCGCCGGGCGGTTGGCCGAACGCCAGGGCGCGCGCATCATCGGCCTTGGTGCCTTCACCGCCGTCGTCGGTGACGCCGGCTTCGCCATCGCC
The DNA here is from genome assembly GCA_020723785.1 of Thermaerobacter marianensis. Classification (GTDB taxonomy): domain Bacteria; phylum Bacillota; class Sulfobacillia; order DYIH01; family DYIH01; genus DYIH01. The sequence continues at coordinate 3,066 of DYIH01000017.1, read as the reverse complement.
GAACGCCTGGACGCCGGCGTGACCACCGGCAACAGCTATACCGCTGCCACGGCCATCGAGGGGGCCAAGGAAGGGGCCCGATTCATGGGCATCGATCTTGAGGAGGCCGAGGTGGCCGTCGTCGGCGCCACCGGCTCCATCGGCCGGGCCTGCGCCCTCCTCATGGCCAGGGACTGCCAGCGCCTGACCCTTGTCGGCCGCAGCGAGGAGAAGCTGGAACGACTGGCCGGCGAGGTGCTCCGCGAGACGGGCGTGGCCGCCCAGATTTCGGCCGACCTCAAGAAGAGCCTGCCCCGGGCTGACGTGATCATCACCGTTTCCAGCGCCGTCGAATCCATCATCGACCCCGAGGACCTGAAGCCCGGGGCGGTCGTCTGCGACGTGGCCCGCCCCCGCGACGTGTCCCGGAGGGTGGCCGAGGTGCGCGAAGACGTGCTGGTCATCGAGGGCGGCGTCGTCGACGTGCCGGGCGACGTCGACTTCGGCCTGAACTTCGGCTACCCGCCCAGGACATGTATGGCCTGCATGGCCGAGACGATGATCCTCGCCCTCGAGGAACACTACGGCGACTACACGCTGGGGCGGGAATATTCGATGGAAAGGATCGAGGAGATCTCGCGCCTGGCCCGCAAGCACGGCTTCCGGCTGGCGGGCCTGCGCAGCTTCGAACGGGCGTTCACCCGCGAGGAGATGGAACGCATCCGCGCCAACGCCCGGCGCCGCCGCGGCCTGCCCGAACAGCCCGCGAAGGCTGAGCCTTGACAGTCAAAAAGGCATGTAATTAGAATAGGTAAAGTATTTTTGGCCCGTTCCCGGGAGTTGGGGTGCCGGATGGAAAACAACGAGGTGCTTTTGACACCGGAAGGTCTGAGGAAACTCGAACAGGAGCTGGAACACCTCAAGACCGTCAAGCGGCGCGAAGTGGCGGAACGAATCAAGGTTGCCCGCGAGTTTGGTGATATTTCGGAAAACTCGGAGTATGAAGAGGCAAAGAATGAACAGGCATTCATCGAGGGGCGCATCGCCACGCTCGAAAAGATGCTGCGCCACGCCCGTGTGGTCGCCGACGACGAGGTTGACCCCCGCCAGGTCAATATCGGCTCCACGGTGACGCTCAGGGATTCGGAAACGGGCGAAGTCGTTTCATATATGATCGTCGGGTCCAGCGAGGCCGACCCGCGCCAGAGCCGCATTTCCTACCAGTCGCCGGTCGGCAAGGCCGTGATGGGCCGCGTCGTCGGTAGCGTGGTCGAGGTGCGTTTGCCGTCCGGCCTGGCCCGCTACGAAATCGTCGGCGTCACCCGTTAGAGGTATCCCGTGTCAGACCAGGAGAATCACCACCAACAGGAAACCGCTCAGGATCTCCGCCAGGTCCGCCTGGCCAAGCTGGACAGGCTGCGCCGGAGCGGCCTGGATCCTTACGGGGGTCGTTTCGACGTCACCCACCACGCCGCTGATATCGTCCGCGGTTTCGACGCCCTGGAGAACACAGCGGTGCGGGTGGCCGGCCGCCTCACCGGCAAGCGGGGGCACGGCAAGGCCGCCTTCGCCGACCTGCACGACCGTTCCGGCAGGATCCAGGTACACGCTCGCCAGGACCTTTTGGGCGAGGATGCATATGCCCTGTTCGGCGACCTGGACCTGGGTGATATCATCGCGGTCGAGGGCCGCGTCTTCCGCACCCGGCGGGGCGAGATCAGCGTCGAGGCGGAGCGCTTCCACCTGCTGGCCAAGTCCCTGCGTCCCCTCCCGGAGAAGTGGCACGGCCTCAGGGACGTCGACCTCCGCTACCGCCAGCGTTATGTGGATCTGATCGTCAACCCGGAGGTCCGCGAGACCTTCGTGGTGCGGAGCCGCCTGATCGGGGCCATCCGCCGCCTGCTCGACGAGCGGGGCTTCCTTGAGGTGGAAACGCCCATCCTCACGCCCTTGGCCGGCGGCGCGGCGGCCCGCCCCTTCATCACCCACCACAACGCCCTGGACATGGATCTCTACCTGCGCATCGCGCCCGAGCTGTACCTGAAGCGCCTGCTGGTAGGCGGCCTCGAACGGGTCTACGAGGTCGGCCGCGTCTTCCGCAACGAGGGAATCTCCACGCGCCACAACCCCGAGTTCACCATGATCGAGATCTACCAGGCCTACGCCGACTACCACGACATGATGGAGCTCACCGAGGCCATCTTCCTCCGTGTGGCCGGGGAGGTCCTGGGCACCACCCAAGTGACGTTTCTCGGCCACGAGATCGACCTGCGGCCGCCGTGGCGGCGCCTGTCCATCGTCGACGCCGTGCGCGAGTATGCCGGCGTGGACATTCTGGCCCTGGGCTCCGACGAGGCCGCCCGGACGCGCGCGCGGGAACTCGGCCTGCAGGTCGCCCCCAAGGCGACGGCCGGCCAGGTGATCGAGGAGCTGGTGGACGAATTCGTCCAGCCGCGGTTGATCCAGCCGACCTTCCTTACCGACCACCCGGCGGAGATCTCCCCCCTGGCCAAGCGCAAGCGGGAGAACCCGGCCCTCACCGACCGCTTCGAACTGATCGTCGCCGGGTGGGAGATGGCCAACGCCTTCTCCGAGCTGAACGACCCCGTCGACCAGCGTCAGCGCTTCGAGGCCCAGCTCCGCGAGCGGGAGAAGGGCAACGACGAGGCCCATGTCATGGACGAGGACTACGTCGCCGCCCTGGAGTACGGCATGCCGCCCGCGGGCGGGCTGGGCATCGGCATCGACCGTATGGTCATGCTGTTCACCGGTGCCGCGTCGATCCGCGACGTGATCCTCTTCCCGCTGATGCGCCCGCGCGCCTGAATTTTCCCCTGAACTTTTTCTCCGCTTGACAGACGCGGCGGCCTGTATTAAGTTATCCTTCGCGGCGTTTCACCGGTGCCATCGGGCGGCGCCTGCAAAAGATGGATACTGCAAAAGATGGACGATTGCTTCCGTCGCAAAGTTGTGCTAATATGAAAATTCGCCGGGCGACGCGGACCAACCAAGCCGCGTCATTCGGTGAAGAAGCCGATCCTTGAAAACTGAACAGTGACGAGGACCCGTGAAATCCGCGTCCTGCCG
>DYIH01000321.1 GCA_020723785.1 Thermaerobacter marianensis | reverse complement strand
CCCGCCGCACGGTGCTGGCCATCCTGCGCGCCCTCTGGACCCTCCTGGCCGCCCGGGAGAACCCGCTGCTCTCCCCGCGGGAACAGGAGGACCTGCGCCGGGAGATGAAGGAGTTGCTGGTCATCCTCTGGCAGACGAGCGAGGTGCGGGCGGTCAAGCCGCTGCCCATCGACGAGGTCCGCCAGAGCCTGTTCTACTTCGACGAGACCCTCTTCGACGTGCTGCCCCGCGTCCACCTGCAGCTGGAGCGGGAGTTGCGCCGGCAGTTCCCGTCCATGCAGGACTACCGGGTGCCCTGCTTCCTGCGCTTCCGCAGCTGGGTGGGCGGCGACCGGGACGGCAACCCCTTCGTGACGGCCGAGGTGACCCGCGACGCCCTGCGCTACTACCGTGACCTGGCGGTGCGCAAGTACATCGAGGCGGTGCGCCGCCTGATGGCCCGCTACGGCCAGTCCACGCGCCTGGCCGGCGTCAGCGACGAGCTGCTGGCCTCCATAGAACGGGACGAAAGGAATCTGTCCCGCAAACCCCGGGACTTCGTGCGCTGGGACCAGGCGGAACCGTACCGCCGCAAGCTGTCCCTGATGCTGTGGCGCCTGGAGCAGCTCCGCCAGCACAACCTGGCCCTGGAGAGCGGCTGGGGGGCCTCCGATCCGGCCTGGGAGGGGCGCTACCGCTCAGCGGCGGAATTCCTGGAGGACCTGCGCGTCATCGACGAGAGCCTGCGCTCCCACGGCGGCGGGGCCACGGCCGACGGCGCGCTGGCCCGCCTGATCCGACAGGTGGAACTCTTCGGCTTTCACCTGGCGCCGCTCGAGATCCGCCAGCACAGCGGCGTGCACGGCCGGGCCGTGGCCGAGATCCTGGCCCGGGCCGCCGTCACCCCGGATTACCTGGCGCTGCCCGAGGCGGAACGGGCGGACCTGCTCACCCGCCTCATCCTGGACCCGCGGCCCGTGCTGCTCTCCGGCCTGCCGTATGGCGAGGAGACCCGTGAACTGGTCCAGGTCTTCCGCCTCATCGGCGAGGCCCGGGAGGAGATGGGCGCCCAGTCCGTCGACACCTACATCGTCTCCATGGCTCACCAGCCCAGCGACCTGCTGGAGGTGCTCTTCCTGGCCAAGGAGACCGGCCTCTTCGCCCCCAACGGAGCGGACCGCGCGGGCGCCGGGGGCGGCGCCGGCGCGGCGGGCGGCGCTCCCGGCACGGCCGGAGGTGCGGGCGACCGGGCCGGCGTTGAAGCGTCGAGCGTCCTGACCATCGTGCCCATCCTGGAAACCATCGACGACCTGCGCCACGCGGTGGATTCCCTCGGCCGGCTCCTGGCAAACCCGGCCTTCCGGATGCACCTGGCCGCCCGGGGCCATTGCCAGGAGGTCATGCTGGGATATTCGGACAGCAACAAGGACGGCGGCTACCT
>DYIH01000320.1 GCA_020723785.1 Thermaerobacter marianensis | reverse complement strand
CCTGGTCATGCTGGACACCAAGGCCCACGTGCTCGCCGTCCACACCGTCTCCATCGGCACCCTGGACTCGTCCTCGGCCCACCCGCGCGAGGTCTTCAAGGCGGCCATCCTGGCCAACGCCGCCGCCGTCGTCCTCGGCCACAACCACCCCAGCGGCGACCCCACGCCCAGCCCGCTGGACGTTGAAGTCCCCCGCCACCCGCCTCCTGGCCGAGTGCGGCCGCCTGCTGGGTATCGACGTTCTGGACCACGTCGTCACCGGCGCCGTCGGCCGCTACGCCAGCTTCAAGGAGTGCGGGATCGGCTTCTGATGAGTTAATGAATGCTGCGAGGGAGATACAATATTATTACTTAGTAATAACACGCGAGGTGGAGGCACATGATCAAGAAGCTCACCCGGCACGGCAACAGCCTGGCCCTGGTGATTGACAAGCCGGTGCTGGAGCTTCTGAAGATCGACGCCACAACGCCGCTGGACATCTCGACCGACGGCGAGCGGCTGATCGTCACGCCTCTGCGGGACGCCGCGCGCCGGGAGCGCTTCCGCGCCGCCCTGGAGGAGACCAACCGCAGGTACGGCCGCACGCTGCGCCATCTGGCCGAGTGAGCCGTGGAACCAATCTTTCTCACCCTCGAGGAGGTCCTGGAGATCCATAGTGACCAGATTCGACGGTACGGAGGTCTTGCTGGGGTTCGCGACATGGACATGCTCGTTTCCGCTCTGGCCATGCCTGCCGTCGGCGCGGGCGGGCCGTCAACGCCCCGCAGCCCCGCAGGGGGCCGCGCCGCTGGCGCGGCGGGCTTGACGGCCTCCCGCCCGGTCGGCATAGAATCGCCCACCCAGGGGGACCGGGGCCTTACGTCGAATTGTCCTGCAGAAGGGGGGGGATCCGCCCATGTGCGGCCGCTACACCCTGGCCGCGGACCGGGAGTCCCTCGCCGGGCGGTTCGGCCTGACCCGGCTGCCCGGCGACCTCCCCAGGCGGTATAACATCGCGCCCTCCCAGGAGACCCTGGTGATCGTCCCGGAACGGGACGGCCCCGCCGGCGTCCTCATGCGCTGGGGCCTTATTCCCGCCTGGGCCGGGCGCAAGGCCGGGAGCGGTGCCGGGCGCGGGGTTGGGAACGGGACCGGCGGCCCCCGGCCCGGCGCCAGGCTCATCAACGCCCGGGCGGAGACGGCGGCCGAAAAGCCCGCCTTCCGGGACGCCATGCGCCTCCGCCGCTGCCTCGTGCCGGCCGACGGCTTCTTCGAGTGGCGCCGTGACGGTAACCACAGGGTGCCGTTCCACTTCCGCCTGCGGAGCGGCGCGCCCTTCGCCTTCGCCGGCCTGTGGGAGCAAGGCCCGGACGGGGCCCGCGGCTTCGCCATCCTCACCACGGCCGCCAACGACCTGGTGCGCCCGCTCCACGACCGGATGCCCG
>DYIH01000016.1 GCA_020723785.1 Thermaerobacter marianensis | reverse complement strand
CGCAGCCTCCCTGGGCCGCCTCCTCAAGAGCCGGGGCCTCCAGGTGGCCGCCCTCAAGATCGATCCCTACCTCAACGTCGACGCCGGCACCATGAATCCCCTGCAGCACGGCGAGGTCTTCGTAACCCGCGACGGGGCCGAGACCGACCTGGACCTGGGCCACTACGAGCGCTTCATGGACGTCGATCTGGCCCGGGAGAACAACCTCACCGCCGGCCAGATCTACCAGGCCATCACCCAGAAGGAGCGGCGCGGCGACTTCCTGGGGGCCACCGTCCAGGTCATCCCCCACGTCACCAACGAGATCAAGTCGCGCATCCTCAAGGTGGCCCGCGACAGCGGCGCCGACGTGGTCATCGTCGAGATCGGCGGCACCGTCGGCGACATCGAGAGCCTGCCGTTCCTCGAGGCCATCCGCCAGATCAAGACCGACGTCGGGCGCGAGGACGTCCTGTACATCCACGTCACCCTGGTGCCCTACATCTCGGCTGCCGGTGAACTGAAAACCAAGCCCACCCAGCACAGCGTCAAGGAACTCCGCAGCATCGGTATCCAGCCCGACGTCATCATCTGCCGCGCCGAGCGGCCCCTGTCGCGGGAGGTGCGGGAGAAGATCGCCCTCTTTTGCGACATCGAGCCGGAGGCCGTCATCCAGAACCCCGACGTGCCCACCATCTACGAGGTGCCCCTGCTCCTCGAGCGGGAGGGGCTGGCCGATCTGGTGGCGCGGCGCCTCAATCTGCCCGGCCGGCGGCCGGACCTGGCGGAGTGGGAGGAGATCGTGGAGCGCATCAAGCATCCGCGGCACCAGGCGACGATCGCCTTCGTCGGCAAGTATGTCCAGCTCCCCGACGCCTACCTGAGCATCGTCGAGGCCCTCCACCACGGCGGGGCGGCCAACGACGCCCGCGTCGAGATCCGCTGGATCGACTCCGAGCGCCTCGAGCGCGAGGACCCGGCGGCCCTCCTGGCCGGGGCCGACGGCATCCTCGTCGGGCCGGGCTTCGGCCAGCGCGGCATCGAGGGCAAGCTGCGCGCCGTCACCTACGCGCGGGAGCGCGGCGTGCCCTACTTCGGCATCTGCCTGGGGCTGCAGTGCGCCGTCATCGAATTCGCCCGCAACGTGCTGGGCCTGGCCGGCGCCAACAGCACCGAATTCGAGCCGGCCTCGCCCCACCCGGTCATCGACCTCATGGAGGCCCAGAAGGCGATCCGGGACAAGGGCGGCACGATGCGCCTGGGGCTGTACCAGTGCCGGCTGCGGCGTGGCAGCCTGGCCCAGCGCGCCTATGGCGAGGAATGCATCCAGGAGCGCCACCGCCACCGCTTCGAGGTCAACAACGCCTATCGCTCCCGGCTGGAAACCGCCGGCCTCATCCCCAGCGGTCTCTGGGAAGAGGGCGACCTGGTCGAAGTCATGGAACTGGCGGGCCATCCCTGGTTCATCGGCACCCAGTTCCACCCCGAGCTGCGTTCCCGCCCCAACCGGCCGCACCCGCTCTTCCGCGGCTTCATCGCCGCCGCCATGGCCGCCCGCCGGGCGGCCGGCGCCCGCGCCGGAGCCGGCGCCGCGGCCGCGCACCGCGCACCCCTCCGCTGAGCTTCGATTGTCGATTTTTGTCGAAAAGTGATGTCAAAAAATTCCCTGCTTTCGGCAGGAAATGGCGCTTTACCGTATAACTTGTAAAGCAGAGAATTTGTCGAAGAAATTCTGCCCGCAGCAACGTTTTTAAGGAACGAGGTGTTGCTCATGTCGCGCAAGTCGATGACCTGTGCAGTCCTGCAACTGCCTCTTGGTTCGGCCGTTGAGAACGGCGCCTGCCTGCCGGGTTGCGCGCGGCGGCGGGCGGCTTCGCCGGCCCGCAGTCCCTGGCAGATGGTGTTCGAGCAGAGCCGCGACGGGCTCGTCGTCTTGGATGCGGACGGCTTGGTCCTGGCCGTCAACCCGGCCGCCGCCACCCACCTGGCCTGTTGCGCCCGCTCCCTCGTCGGTCGTGATTACCGCGACCTTTGCTGGAACCTCCGCCTCCCCGATGACGAAGCCGGGCGCGTGGCCGATGCCATCGCCCGCGCCCTGTGGGGTGAGGCCGTCTCCGACCGGGAGATACAGATCCCGCTGTCGGGCGGCGCGCGGCGCTTCGGCTTGGAGGTCCGTCCGCTGGCACCCGGCGCCGGCCGGCGGAACCTGGCCGTTCTCAGGCTCTCCCCGCCGTGGACCGGCTCCGGCCTGGAAGCGCTGCAGCGCCACCTGATCGATTCCATGGCCCATGAACTGCGCACCGCCATCCACGGCTTTCTGGACTTGCTGGAGCAGGCCGGCGAGGGGATGGACGCCGCGATGCGCCGGGACTGCCTGCGCCTGATGAGGGAGAGCGTCGACGACCTGCGCGCCTTGGCGGAGAACGCGCTCCAGGAGGCCGCCGTCGCCGCCGGGAGCGGCCGCCGGGAACGTGTCAACCTGGCGTCGGTGGTCGAGGAGGTGGTGGAGGGCCTCCGCCCCGGCATCGGTGAGCGGCGCCTGTCCCTGACCGTCGAGTTGCCCGCGGTCCTCGGCCCGGTTTGGGGCGACCCGGACCTCCTGGGGGAGATGATCCGGCAGATCGCCCGCAACGGCGTCCAGTACTCGGAAGCTGGAGGCGCCCTCCACATCCGGGGGTACCATCAGGCCGGCTGCGCCGTCGTCGAGATCCGGGACGAGGGCCGCGGCATCCCCGCCGCCGACCAGCCCTTGATCTTCGAACCCCTGTTCCGTTCCAAGAGCGTGGTTAAAGATGGTATTCCTGGAGGAGGATTCGGGTTGTCGGTAGCGAAGAAGATTGCCGTACGTCATCGTGGGGCCATATCCGCTTGGAGCCGCGAGGGGGCCGGGACGGTCTTCATCATCCGGCTGCCGCTGGGGGGCTCGCCAGATGCAGGCGGCGAAGAAAGTCCTTGTCATTGACGATAAGTACTACATCCGGCAACTGATCCTGACGGCGTTGGGCATCAGGGGGTTCACGGTTTTCGCCGCCGCCGACGGCGGTGAGGGCATGGAGGTGGCTGGCCGTGAGCGGCCTGGCGTCATCCTCCTGGACTTGATCATGCCCGGCCTCGATGGCTACGAGTGTCTGCGACTGCTTCGGTCCAACCCCGCCACCGGCGACATTCCGATCGTCATCATGTCCGCGAGGTCCGACATCGACGCCGGAACCTCCATCCTCTCCGATGCCGACGATTTCCTCCCCAAGCCGTTCGACCTCGAACTCCTGTACACCATCGTGGACCGCTACACCTCGGGCGCCGGCCGAGCCGGGGCACCGGCCGCGCCCCCGGCCCTGGACGGTGCGGCGCAGGGCGAAGTCGCGGCCGGCCGTTATACCACCCCCCTCGACGAAGCCCTGTAAAGCGCTCCCGGCGCCTCTTTCGCGTGTGTGCATCGCATTGCGGAAGGCGTGTGTGCATCGCATTATCGCATTACAGAATATTTACGAAATGCGACAACGCCTTGAGCCGCATGGATCGGTCGTAGTAGCCTCGTGGTAGGGAAGTCAGGCGCTGGCTTCCCTGCCAGAGGTGAAGCGATGTTTTTGTGCCACAAAGCCGGTTTTGCCGCCGGCGGGGACCGTTCCCGTCCGGCGGGATGCGCGGCGCGGCGCCGCACCATGGCAACCGCGCGGGTGGCGGCCGTTCTGGCGTTGTCGGGGGTTCTCCTGAGCGGTGCCTTGCCCCTGCCCGTGCCGGCCCCAGGCCTGGCGTCTGCCAAGAGCGCCCCGACCAAGGCTTCTCCCGTCCGCTCCGTCGGTTCCGGCGGGAGCGCGCCATCCGGGGCCGGGGACGCCGGCGACATCCCTCCGGCTTTCACCGACACGTCGAAGCACTGGGGGCGCGACTACATCGACGCCCTGTTGCAGGCCGGCATCGTCGCCGTTCCCAGGGACGGCCGTTTTCGCCCCGACGAACCGGTGACGCGCCTGGACTTCGCCGTCTGGGTGGCCAAGGCCATGGAACTGGACGTGGCCGGGGCCGGAGCGGGAGCCGTTCCCGGCAGTGATGCGGATGCTGCTGCCGGCGGCACGGGAGCCGTTCCCGGCGGCGGCGCGGCCGGCGCCGCGCCGGCCCCGGGTGCCAACGGCTCCGCGGCGGCTGACGGAAACGCGGGTTTCGTCGACGAGGCCGACATCCCCGAGGCCGACCGCCCCTGGGTGGCGGCGGCGGCCGGTGCGGGGCTGATCAGCGGTTACCCGGTAACGGTCAATGGCGAGGAGCGCCGCGCCTTCCGGCCGCGCAACAGGATCACCCGCGTCGAGCTGGGGACCATCTTCGGCCGTGCCCTGGTCAAGCTCGGCTACCCGCTGGAGGATCGCTACTGGTACCTCTTCGAGGACCGCGGATCCATCCCCGGCTGGGCGCGGGAGGCGGTGGCGTCAGTGCAGGCCGAGGTGATCATGGGCCGGCCCGGCTACAAGCTGGCCCGGTTCGCGCCCCAAGCGCGGACCACGCGGGCCGAGGCGGCGGCGATGATCAACCGCTTCCTCAACGCCCGGGCGCGCCTGCTGCCGGAGGCCAGGCCGGCCCCCCGGCCGTCGCGGCCCAAGGTGATCGTCTCCGGGTACTACTACCGCGGCGACGCGCGCTCGCTCAAGTCGGTGCAGAACTTCGGCCGGCAGCTCAACATGGCCTTCTACTTCTCGTACCAGGTCGACGGGTCGGGCAACCTGGCCGGCTGGCCGCCTCGTCAAGCCGAATGGGACGCCTTCCGTAAGGCCGACGTGCCGGTGCTGGCCGTAGTCAAGAACTCGGATTTCAGCCGCCAGCAGGCGTCCGCCCTGCTCAACGACGACAAGGCCGCGGACAGGGCGGTCCAAAACATCCTGAACCTGATGGGCCAGGGCTTCACCGGGGTCAACCTGGACTTCGAAAACGTCGATCCAAATGATAGGGAGCGCTACGCCGGGTTCGTCGCCCGGGTGGCGGCGGCGCTCCGACCGCGGGGCCACCTGACGACGGTCGCCCTGCCGGCGCGCACCGCCCGCACGGCCGTTTCGAGCTGGGGCCGGGCCTACGATTACGGCGCCATCGGCCAGGCCGCCGATTACGTGGTCGTGATGAGCTACGACCAGCACTACAAGGGTGGCCCGCCCGGCCCGGTGGGCGGCGCCGACTGGGCCGACGAGGTGATGGCCTACGCCGCGTCCCAGGTGAAGCCGGAGAAGCTCCTGCTGGGCATCCCGTCCTACGGGTATGACTGGCCGGACCCGAACCCGCCCGCCGGCGGTGGTTCCGGCGGCGCGACCAACGGCGGCGTGTCCGGCGGTTCCGCCGCGGCCAACGGAGGCGCGCCCGCCAACGGCACGGGCGCGACCAACGGCCTGCCGGCCGAGGGGAACCAGGCCGCCGCAGGACCGGCCAAGGCCCGGCCGATTTACGAGTGGGAGCCCAACCCCGACTTCTATTCGATCGAGGAGCTGCTGGTCAAAAACGGCCTGGCCCCCCAGCCGGACCCGGTCACCGGCGAGGTGGCCTTCCGCTACACCGACGACAGCGGCAACCCCCGCGTCGTGTACTACACCGACCCGCGGGGGCTGCGGCTCAAGCTGGACCTGGTACGGAAGCACGGCCTGGGCGGCGTGGCCATGTGGCGGCTCGGCTTCGAGCCCCCGGACTACTGGTATGCCTTCGCCGGCCTGACTTCGGGCGTGAACGTGGCCGCCGGCGGCACCGGTGGCGGCGCCCGGTAGAGTAGAGACATGGGGCGCGCCACGGATTGAGAGACGATCCGCGGCGCACCCGCTGCAGGTGAGAAGCAAGAGGGAGTTGCGCAGCATGGACCCGAAGAAAACCGTCGCCGCACTGCTCACCGCCGTGACGCTGACCGCGGCCGCCCCGCCCCCGCCGGCGCGGGCCGCCTCCCTGGCCTGGCTTTGGCCACAGCGCCCGTCGGTCTTTTCCGGCCCGGCGGTCGTCAGCGGCCCGGCCTTCGAGGACACCCGCGGCAGGAGCAGCCAGGATGTCTTCACCCTGCTGGGTGCCCTGGGCATCTTCCGCGGACAGCAGGCCCCGGTGCGCTACGCCGACCCCGACAAGAAGGTCAACCGGGCCGAGCTGGCCACCCTCGTCGTGCGCATGCTCAAACATGAGGATCTGGCCGGCGCCCTGGCCGACTTCGAACCTCAGTATCAGGACAGCAAGGAGATCCCCGAATGGGCGCGCGGCTACGTCAACGCCGTCACCTCGCTGGGCATCATGGCCGGTGACGAGGCGGGCCGGTTCAACTGGAACGAGCCGGTGACCGTCGCCCAGGCCCTGGCCGTCCTCACCCGCGCCCTGGGCAATGAACCGGCCGTCGGCAAGGGGAGCTACCCCGACCGCTACATGGCCTTCGCCAGGGAATACCGCCTTCTTCCCTGGGGCGTGGAGGACGACCCCTACCACGAGATAAACCGTGAGGAACTGGCGCGCCTGGTCCACAGCGCCCTGAACGCGGGGCGATGGAGCCCAAAGGAAAAGCGCGTCCGCCCCGAGGACACCCTCCTCAAGGGCTACTACGGCGTGGCGGAGGGCGTGGTGGACGAGGCCGACCCGGCGCGCGGCACCCTCTACCTGAGCGACGGGGAGGGCAACGGGTCACCCGGCCGCACCCTGGGCAGCCAAGTCTTCCTCGTCAAGGCCAAGGAACTGCGCGACTTGCAAGGCAAGCGGGTGCGTGCCGTCGCCCGCGACGGTGTCATCGTCTACGTCGAGGTGCTCCGATAGCACGGTCCGTGATCCCAAAGTGTTCTCATTAACCCCTTCCTGAGGGGTGACCACAAATGCTCTTGCCCTGGCGCGGCGCTGCTCGTCCCTGCTTCCTGTCGCGATTCTATACAACGAATCTCATCTGAGGTATAATTGAGACACAAACACGAATCTAAAGGTGGTTCGCATGACTGAGGCGGCCAAGCAGACGACGATTCGCTTTCCGGAGCGCGTGTGGGAGGAAGTGGTGCAGTACATGCGCGAAACGACCAGCCCATCGCTCAACGATGCGGTCGTGGAGCTTGTGGAGGCCGAGCTCCGGCGCCGCAAGCGCGAGAAATTGCTGGCGCGGCTGGCGGAACACCGGGCGGCGCACGGCGAGACCGAGGACTCCACGGCCTACATCCGTTCTCTCCGGGAAGGCGGCTGGCGGGATGAGTAGGCGTTGGTGCCTCGACAGCTCCGTCCTGGTCAAACTCATCGTGAACGAGCCCGGAAGCGACCGGGCCGCGGCGCTGCTGGCCGCCGGCACGGAGTTCGTCGCCCCGGCCTTTGCCTGGGCGGAGGTCGGCAGCACGCTGCGGAAGAAGGTCCGGGCCGGGCAACTGACGTGGGACGCCGCCCAGCGGGCTTGGCGCGATCTCCTGGACCTGGAGGTGGCCTTCATCCAAACGGCGGACACGATCCGGCGGGCATGGGAGCTTGCCGATGAATTCGACCTGCCCACGCTGTACGATGCGGCCTTCCTGGCGGTGGCCGAGAAGGACCCTGAGGGTCCGTGTCCGTTCTGGACGGCGGATGAGGAACTGCTGCGGAGGCTGGCCGGGAGGCTCCCTTACGTCAACAGCCTGTGGGAGGTTACGGCCTGATACCGTCTCAGTACGTGATGCGAGGCTGGCGCATTGGGAGCCTGCGGAGGCGTGCGGAGGCTGGTCGGGAGGCTCCCTTACGTCAACAGCACCCCCCTCCCCTCCAATCCGGAATCCGGATTTCCGGATCGGCAGATCAACCCTTGTCCAAAGTAACCTGTTGAAACACGGGGCTGACCCGGTCGGCGGCGATGTCGGCATCCGCCTTCCGTGCCGCCTTTTGCCAGTCGGCCCGGTGGAAGAACGTCTCCGGTTTCTCACGGGCGATCCTTGATCCCCAAATGTTGTTTCAGGGCGGTCTGCAGCAGGTGGGAGAAATTCACCTTGTGCCGCTCGCCCAGGTCGTTGAGCCACCTGGGGATGGTCAACGTTTTCTTGACGGATCGTTCGGTGACCGCCTCGCGGATCGGGGGCATCCAAACGTCCACCAGCACGACGGCCTCTCCCTCGGTCACGTCCACATCGGTGACGCGGGAAGGAGAGGGGATGGGGTCGCCGTCCTTCTCCATGCCGAACAGATGCAGGCCAAGAGCCTCGCGGGCCATTTCCAACGCTTCTTCCTGGGTGGCGCCATGGCTGAAGCAGCCCGGCACGTCCGGGAACTCGACGTCCACACCCCGGTTGTGGAACCTGAAGACGGCGGGGAACACGTACCTGTCGGCCATACCTTATACCTCCATGTTGATTTGCGCCTGCCGGAAAATGCTCCGAACAGTTTTCGGGTCAAGGTCGCCGCGGTGAACGAGGACCGTGACTTTGCCCTGCTTTTCCGGGTGCCTGAATTGCTTGTGCGAGCCGACCTGACGCACCTCGAACCAACCATCGGCCCTGAGGATCCGAATGATTTCCCGAACGTTACGGGTCTTCAAGAACGGATCACTCCTCAGTATAACACGTGTAATTACACGTGACAAACCTTAGAATTTTGTATAAAGGGATGCGACAAGCTAGAAACACACGTTCTAGTTTGTCAGGTAAAATATAACATCGCAGACTTTTGGTGTCAAGGACGGATGTTCATCTGGACACCCCCTGAAAAGAGACGATATAATTATGTGTAGCCACGGGGGTGACCACAAATGCTTTTCGTGACCGTGCGAGAATTTCGGGACAAAGCCACACAGGTACTGCGCCAGAAGGAGCTGGTTCTTGTCACGCGGGACGGGAAGCCGGCGGGCTTTTTCATCCCGTGGGAGCAGTCCACCATACAGGACGATATTCGCAAGGCCGTCCTGGAAGCATTGGCCGAAAGTCTGCGCCAGCAGCGGGAAAAGCAAGGTATCTCCGAAGAGGAGGTGCTGGAGGATTTCGCTGCCCATCGCCAGGCTCGTCGTGGACGCTAACGCCATCCTTTCGGCTGCGATCGGGGGCCAGGCGATGCGGGTGTTCAACACCCATCCGGCCCCCGATTTCTTGGTTACAGCCCGAGTCCTGCAGGAAGTGCGGGAGTATCTTCCCGTCCTCGCCGCCAAGAAGAAGCTCAGCGCCCCGGAAATGACGGCCATCGTGAGCCTGCTGCCGCTGCGCCAATACCCCGGGGATGCTTATGCCGCGTTCATTCCCCAGGCCACGGAACTGGTGGGGGATCGCGATCCGGACGACGTGGAAACACTGGCCCTGGCCTTTGCCATGGAGGCTCCCATATGGACCAACGACCGGGACTTTGAGGGCGTACGGGTGACCACCTACACGACGGCGGCGCTCCTGGCCTTGCCGGGTGGGGGTTGAGCGAGGCCACAAGCGCGAGAATTGCTGCGGCAGGCGAGCCCCTTCAGGCGCCGAGTCGGTCATCACGCCTCCTTCCCCAGCCGTTCCCGGATCCACATGCGCACGAGGGTGGTGTAGCCGATGCCCTTGCGCCGGGCCAGGCTCTTTAGGGTTTCCAAATCGTCCTTGTTCAGTCTGATCGCAATCACCTGGTCGGAACGTGCGCACAGCACGTCAGCCGGTTTCAGATCCTCCTCGAACTCGGTCAGGTCGTGTTCGGCCCAGAATTCGGCCTCTTCTTCTTCGTTCCGGAACATCGGGATTTTGGCCATCAGCTTCGCTCTCCTCTCTTTTTTCTCCAGCGCCGCTTCTCTCTGTCGGTCATGTTCCGTGCCGTTATGGCCCTCGCCTTGCCCCGTCCGAGGTAGGCAACCACCACAAAGAGGAAGCGTCCGCTGACTGTACGGCTCAGAAGGTAGTAGCGACCGGTTCTGCCGCGTTCCCAGACGGCGGGGCCGTCAAATGCCGCTTCCTCCACTTCTTCGGGCGTGACGTTATGCCGGGACAGCATATGGCCCACGTTGCGGTGATCCCATTCAAACTCTGTGATGATCATGCCCACAACGGTCCCCTCGTATAACATTGTAATACCTCATGGCTATTCTTGTCATCATCGGAGCCTCCGGGATACGTAACGCGGCATCACGAGAGGTCGATGAGAGCGTCGGCTGGTTCGATCTGCTAGGTGATTTCGGGTGGCCGTTCGATCACAGGGCCGGCGGGGATCCGTCATCGCCTCTGCCGGATCATGGTCTGCTGGATCCTGGGTGGTGAAGTACTTCACTGGTCGAAAACCCAGGTGGGGCAGGGTTTCATACCGAGTGAAGTACTTCACCCCGGCGAAACCCTTGCAAGACAAGGGGTTTTGAGAAGTGAAGTACTTCACCACCCACGCGCGGTGGGGGGTGACCGCGGGCAGCGATGAGACGCGGTATTGCTCCCGTCACGAGGACTCCACGGCCTACATCCGAACGAGCCCGGGAGCGACCGGGTCGCGGCGCTGCCGGCCGTCGGCACGGAGTTCGTCAACAGCCTGTGGGAGCGCCGCGGTTTCCTCGGAGGTTGACGGGGTTACGGCGCCACCCCCCTGATCCGGTCGATCTCCCGCCTCAGGATCATATGGACCGTCGGGTTCAAGAGACGCTGAAGGGCAGCAGCCGGAGGCCCTCTATGAACCGGTAATGCTTCAGGTTGGCAGTGGCCAGGAGGGAGCGCCACTGTAGGGCGGAGCTTGTGCCTGCCGGCGGTTGCGGCAGCCCTGGATCAGTTCCATATAGACGGGGATGGGCAGAACCCGGAGGGGATGGGGGATGTTCGTCAGGAAACGACGGGATCCTTCATGGCCCCGGAAATAAAAGATCAGTACATCGGTATCGAAAGCCACCCGGTCCGAACCGGACGGCTCGAGCGTTACCGCTTGGTTCATCTGCCCTGGCGTGGGGCACGCCGCTGGTCGATCCAGGCATCCACGTCCTTCAAGTCCTCACGGCCCTTCCACATGCCGAAGCCGATGGGATCCAGTTGGCTCGCTTCAGCCAGCGGTTTGAGGGAAGCAAAAGGACGCCCCCGCAGGGTGACGATCACTTCTTCACCTGCCGCAACCCGGCGCAACACCGAGGCCAATCGCTGACGCAATTCCCGGGCGCTGACCTGCATCATCCTTCCCACTCCCATGTGGTGACCATTTATGTATACACTCATCATATGCTGATATGCCATTCACTGTCAACGCCAAGCGCCTCGGCGCGCGATCAGCACGGCGGCGCGGGTGAACTCCTGCCTGTGGGAGCTCGCGGTTTCCCCGGAGGTTGACGGGGTTACGGCGCCGCCCTCCTGATCCGGTCGATCTCCCGCCTCAGGATCATGCGGATCAAGGTGCTGCAGCCCACCCCGGACCGGTTCGCGGCCTCCTTGAGTGCCTCCATGTCCCGGCGCGGCAGCCTGATGGAAACGTGAACGAGTTCTCCTTTGCGGCGTGCCGGCTTGGCGGAGACGGGATCCCACTCCAGGTCCTCCGTGCTGTGGGCGTCGAAGAACTCCGCCAGGTCCGCGATGGAGTTGCTCGGCCCAAGAGGCTCTTGCTTTCTATCGCTCACGGTAACGTCTCCTACCTCTCGTCCATGTCCCGGCAGGTGACCGGGTAAGCGGAAGCGGGTCGGGGGGCTCCCTTACATCAACAGGACCCCCCGTCTCCTCCATCCGGAATCCGGATTTCCGGATTTCCGGATCGGCAGACCAACCCCTGTCCATAGGCGTCCCATAGAGACGGTTGTGCGACAGGCTCCTTGGCGTCGACTATTTCGACTCACCCGCCAGCCGGCGACGTCGATGAGGTGCTGCAGCCCTCAGCGTATCATCATCCGTGTCGTTCACCGGGATCGTTGGGGCCACCCGCCGCCTTCCGCGCCGCCTCCTCCAAGCGCTCCAGGCCAAACCGGCGCCCCAGTCCCTGCAGGTTCTCCAGCACCGGTTCCGCCGGGGCGTCAAAAACACGGATGTGCCGGCGGGCGAACTCCTGCTCCAGGGCGGCTACAGGAAGCCCCACCGCCTCGGCCGTCGCCCCGAGGCTCAATCCGTCGTGAGTGTAGAGGCGGATGGCAGCCTCGATCCTCAACTCCTCCAAGCCGAGCAGATAGATTCGTTTCAACAGCGCGGCTTCCGTCGGATAGCGGAGGATCTCCTGCAGCCGCGCGACCTGCACGTTTTCTTCCTCTGTGAGACGGAGGGATTTGGTCGTCGTGGCCATGATCCGATCACTCCCTGCCGGAAGATCTCATCAAGAGACATGTCATTCATTTCGCGCTGGATTGCTCTTCCGTAACGGATACGGGAACCGTGACGCGGTGACCACGCAGGAAGCGAAGAGCATTGGCGATGCCCAACTCCCGCACCAGAACCTCGACGCCACGGTCTCGATAGAGATAGATCACAGGAGACCCCTGAAGACCTCTTCGGTTGTAAGCGTCTTGCCTTCGGCACGGTTGCGCTCGGCCTCCTCCAGGACGCTGTCCAACGTTCGGATGATGATACGGTCCTCCTCCTCCTCCACCACCAGGTACTTGTCCTCGTCGCCCGCCAGGCGGCGCAGCGCTTCCTGCAGTTCCTTTAGCTTAAAAACAGCCATTAGGGTCACCCCACCTTCTCTACGTATTTTATCGCAGTTTCAGACGACGTAGTGTCTTGTAGACCTCCTCACGGCTCTCGGCCAGGATCAGAAAGCATTCCTTGCTTTGCGGATAGATCCGATAGATAATCCGGTACTCACCGCCAGGGGTGGTCAGATCCAGACAGGTCAAGCGTACGGACCTTGTTGTTTTACAAGTTCTTTAAAAATCGTGGTTTTTGCAGGATTGCGCGGCCATTGGGAGAATTGCTGGAAACCGAAGAGAAGCCGGGCGGCGAGTCGGGTAAATTACAGTCTTTTTACAGGCGGCCCGAACGTATTGACCGGCGGGGCAGCCGGTTCTTACAATGAGCCTGGCTGAAAAGGGCAGCCGAGACGCATTGCGTCTTCCCTGCCCGGAAGATGTTGAAAAACCATTGAGCGATCAAAGGGGGGAATGGCAGGCAAGCCAGGGCAGCCTGCCCGCGGTCGTACAGGCAAACGGCTCAAACTTCATAGAAACTCCACAAGGAGGGCAGTACATTGAGACTGAAGCGGAAAGTTCTCGCGCTCGTCACCACCGCTTCCATGGTCCTCGGCCTCTTCGGCGGCGCGGCCTCCGCCGGGACGTTCTCCGACGTTCCCGCGGATAAGTCCTACGCCGGCGCCGTCGAGCGGCTGGCGGGCCTGGGTGTCGTCCAGGGTGTGGGTGGCGGCAAGTACGATCCCGAGGGGCAGTACACCCGCGCCCAGTTCGCGGCCTTGGCCGTGCGGCTGCGCGGCATCAAGACCGCCGGCTCCGGCGCCACGGATTTCAGCGACGTGCCGAGCACCCACTGGGCCAGCGGCTGGATCAACCTGGCCACCGGCCTCGGCATCATCAAGGGCATGGGGGACGGCACCTTCCGCCCGGACGATCCCGTGACCCACGCCCAGGCACTGACGATGTTGCTGCGGGCTATGGGCTATGAGCCGGCGCTCAAGAAGGGCACCTGGCCCAGTAACGTCCTCGCCCGGGCGGCTCTGCTCGGCCTGGACAAGGGTGTGAACGTGGTTCCGAACCTGCCTGCCACCCGCGGCGAGGTTGCCATGTTTGCCGACAATGCTCTGACGGCGCCGCTAATGGTGCTGGCTTCCGTCGATGCCGACGGGAAAGAGAGCTACAAAGAAGATGATACCAAGTCCATTGCCAGCACCTACCTGAAGGCGACGGCTGTCGAGGGGACGCTGATCTCGTCGCCGGAGCTCTTCGGTACCGCGAAGGACAAGATCATCGTTGATGACAACAACGCGGTCACCAACGACGAGTACACGTTGACCACTGCTGCCAACTATACCGGCCTCCTGGCCCACAAGGTTAAGGCTTGGAAAGACAAGGACGGCAAGGTCTTCTTCATCGAAGACAAGACCGCTTCCAGCAGCGTGAAGACGGCTAAGGTTGTCGACGATAACGCTGATGGCACCGTGGACGGCTTGAAGATTGGCGACAAGACCTATCGGACAGCCGATCTCACCGCTTGGGCTTCCACCGTACGGAACTACGTTGTGGACAATACGCCGACCCTGGCCGAGATCGGGAGTGTGGATAACGGCGAGGTCACGGTGATCCTCAACGACAGTGGGCAGATCGCTTATGTCGTAGCTCGGAATAGCACCGTCCGCATCGTTGATAGTGTGAGTACCGGCTTAGAGAACATCACCTTCTCCACCGACCTCAACGGGGGATCTTTGTCCGTCAAGGATGCCACCGTCAATTGGGTCGGCGCCGCCTCCAAGCTGGCCGATCTCCAGAAGGGCGATGTTGTCGAGTATGTCTCGGGTACCGACATCGACGGAAAGGCCGTTATCAACATTACGGTAACGCGTAACAACAAAAGCGGTACTCTTGATCGTAACGTGGGTATCGACAAGGTCAAGGTTGGCGGTGTCGAGTATACCCTCGCTTCCGGCGTTGCCCAGCCCGGCAACGCCATGCTCGGCAAAACCGTCAGCCTGTATTTGAACAAGCACGGCAAGGTCGTCCTGCTCAAGTCCGGTGCACTCGGCACCACCGAGCCGGCCAAGCCGGTGGCCATCGTGACCAAGACCCCGTATGAGGGCACCACGGCCCAGGGTCCCGTCACCTATGTGGCCTTCCTCAAGTCCGACGGCACCATGGTGTATGCTCAGATGGCCGAGGACGCGGTGGTTGACGCCGACAACAACGGTACTAACGACATCACCGCCTGGAAGGAAAACACCATGGGTGTTGCCGACCTCACGGGTAACAATGTCGATACTGCGTCGATCGTGGAGTACAGCCTGAACGCCAGCGGTGCCATTGACAAGCTCGTCGTTCTGTATGACGGGCAGCCTGGTTCCACGACGACGATTACGCCCGTCAAGGATCCGAGCCGCTTCACCTGGAATGCTGGTGCAAACATGGCCGCGGTGACCACTGACACCATCGTGTTTGATGTCACCGGCAGCACCTATCGTGCGGTCGCCGGAAGCTCGCTGATTGGTGCGGGTGACTTCACTGGGTCCGTGGTCACTGACGGGGTGAAGGCCCGCGCTGCGATCATGACGGTCGGCCCCGTGGTGGCCGTCGACTACAAGTTCGGCATCGTGGTCAACAAGGCCATCGCCAGCGGTCCGAAGTATTACCTGAACCTGTTGCTCAACGGTGGCAACCCGACCGAATACGAAGTGACCCTGGCTGAACACACCGCGGCGGTCATCAAGGGTATCGCCAAGTTCCGGATTGCTGGAACCAAGGCCGAGAATGTCGCGAACGTGCCAGCCGAGTCGGTTCAGAGCGCTACGTACGGGGTTATGAAGATCTTCGGTATCGACGGCACCAACAAGATCGTCGAGACCCGCGAGTACGAGAGCGCGGACGAGAACGGCAACGGCATCTCCTATGAGGAGAACCCGGATGCCGCTGCCAAGCGTAGCTGGCTGGTCAACGATAAGACCCAGTACTTCAAGAAAAACGGCGATAACGTCGCCCCGACCAACATCCAGTTCACCGACCTGGGTAGCGGTCAGAAGGTCTGGGTCTACGACGATGACAACAACAGCGTGGCGGAAGCGATCGTTATCGAGTAACAGATCCAGCCATAGGATTCACCAGTGGGCACCCCCTCGGGGGTGCCCACTTATTGTGTACGCCCGGCATGGGCGCTGATTTGGGGGTGGAATCCCCCTGCGGGCGAGGCAGACCGAGCCCGCCAGCCAAAGGCAACGGTGCTCGTCGCGAGGCGGGATCGGAAGGAAGCCGGAGGCAAAGCCACGACCCGAGGAACACGAACCTGGAGCGAGGCTGTGCCGCTTGGGTGAACTGGCACAACATAGCGAAACCCTGGTTGCCAAGGGGCGGCGCGGTAAAACAGGCGGTAAAACAGGCGGGTGCGGGGCGAAGGTCAGCGTTCTTATCCGAGGAGGTCTGGCGGGAACGTCGGTGGACGCCGACAACCCGAGCCGAGAGGCTCGGCTGAACCGCCAGAAGTCAGCAGAGGCCATAGTACCGGCGGCGTCATGAACCGCCGGGGAAGGGCCGAACATCGAGCGGAGGATGGGCTTGGCGCGT
>DYIH01000015.1:13005-16649 GCA_020723785.1 Thermaerobacter marianensis | reverse complement strand
CGGCTGCAGCGGGCCGCGGTTGGCCTGCGGCTGCGGTCCGCCGGGCAGGCCCGCTCCGGCCCCGTCCAGCAGGTTGAGGCTGGCCGGGTGGCAGGCGCCCCGCGCCAGGCTGGCCGCTCCCGCCATGCCGCCCTCGCAGGGATAGGGCACGGGGTGCTTCTGGCACCAGGAGGCGATCTCCTCCCACCAGTCGCCGCAGGTCCGCTCCTTGACCAGCGGGAGCAACGCCCGCAGCACCTCCCTGACGTCGCCGGCGATGGAGAGGTGGGAGTGGACGTTCTTGCCCAGTTCGGCCGGGTCGATGTCCACGTGGACGATCTGGGCGCGCGGCGCGAACTTGTGCAGGGCGCCGGTGACCCGGTCGTCGAAGCGGGTGCCGAGGGCGAGGATCAGGTCGGCGTGAGCCGTGGCCCGGTTGGCCGGGAAGGTCCCGTGCATGCCGACCATTCCCAGGAACTGCCGATGGGTCCCCGGAAAGGCCCCCAGGCCCATGAGGGTGGAGATGACCGGCATCTGGGTCCGTTCGGCCAGTTCCCGGACCTCGGCGGTGGCCGCCGCGGCGATGACGCCGCCGCCGGTGAACAGGAGCGGCCGGTGCGCCCTGTGGATGGCCTTGGCCGCCTCCTGGACCGCAGCCGGGGAGAGCTTCGGATAGGGACGGTAACCGCGGATGCGCGGCCGGCCCTCCGGGTACTCGAACGGCCCCTCGCTGTTGAGCACGTCCTTGGGCAGGTCGATCAACACCGGGCCGGGCCGGCCGGTGGTGGCGACGTAGATGGCCTCGGCGACGATCCGCGGCAGTTGGCGGGCGTCCCGCACCAGGTAGTTGTGCTTGGTGACCGGCTGGGTGATGCCGGTGATGTCGGCCTCCTGGAAGGCGTCCCGGCCCAGGTTTTCCGTCGGCACCTGGCCGGTGATGGCCAGGACCGGGACCGAATCCATGTAGGCGTCGGCCAGGCCGGTGACCAGGTTGGTGGCGCCGGGGCCGGACGTGGCGAAGCAGACGCCGAGCCGCCCCGTCGCCCGGGCATACCCCTCAGCCGCGTGGGCGGCGCCCTGCTCGTGACGCACTAGGATGTGCCGCAGCGGAGAATCGTACAGCGCGTCATAAACCGGGAGGATAGCTCCGCCGGGGTAGCCGAAGACGGTGTCCACGCCGTGCTCCAGCAGGCATTCGATCAGGACATGGGCGGCCTTCTTCGCCAATTTCCTCACTCCTCGGCAGCCCCGGCCGGGTGGAGATCAGTCGGGGACCGGTGCTGATGGCAAGCGTTCCTGATCTTGTTATACCCCCGAAGGGTGGAGGGAATCAAGGGGAGGAGCCGTTCCGGTGGCGGTTCGGCTGTGTTACCATGGGATCATGAGCGAGATACTCCTGGTCCGGAGCAAGATCCCCAGGGAGCGGTTGCTTTCGTTTCTGGGGCGTCCCTTCGACGAAATGATCAAGTATGTCGTCGATGTCGAGCAGGAAGTGATCGCCTTGGGCGGGGAGCTGCATGCCGACGCGGAGAGCGTGCTGTTGGCCGCCGGGTCCTCGGCGGTCGACCTTTGGGGGGCCAATCTCTATCCCCACCTGCCTCCCGAACAACGTATCGAGTTCACATCGCTGATCAACATCAGTCCGGCTCGCGGCAATCCGAGCATGGAGGTCATGGATCCGCGCCTGCGGGAGAGGATCCGCCGGATCACGGAAAGGCTGCTGTTGAACCCGGATGAAACCCTTGCATGAATCCTTGACCCCCGAGAGCTGGCGGAGATACGATTTCCCCACCCAGATCCTGATGATCGCCAACGAACTCAACCGGGCGGCCAACGCCCTGCGCCGCGATGATCCGGACGCCGCGACGCTGGCCCTGGCCAGGGCCTTGGAACTGGCCGACCTGACGGCCGAGGTCAACAGGCAGCGCAATCTCCTCCGGGAACTGCGCCGGTGGCGCGGCCTGGCCGCGGAAGAATACCTGAACCCCCGCAAGGAACTCGCACCCACCTTGCTGCTCCTGAAAACGCTGCTGCTCTTCTCGGGGATTTCCGCCCGGCAGATCCCGTACCTCGCCCCGGAGCGGGCGTCCTCCTGACGAAGTCCGCACCCGGATGTCGGTGACACGCGAGGCGCGTTGCCCGGCCGCCGCCTCCGGGGTGAGGGTGGTTTAGGCCGGGTATATCAAATTGCTCGGCGGCGGTGACGATCCGGTAAGACATTCGGTGAGTCATGCTTGTTGACTTACATTGAGCATGACGATACGATTGCATTGAGGTGATTCTTTTTGAAAGCCATCACGGTCAAGCTCGATGATGAAACGGCGAGGGAACTCGAGGCGCTCGTCCGCGAGAAAGGGTTGGAAAACCAGAGCGAACTGGTACGGCTGGCGTTGTGCCGCTTCATCGCCCAGGAGCGTCTGGCCGGTCGGCGCGCGGCGCTGGCCGCGTATGTCCAGGATATGGAGGCGCAGCGGCGGATGTCCGACCTGGCCGAGGCCGATATGGACGAAGCGGCGCGGTTGTTGCGGCGGGTGGAAGAGTAGTGGCGGGTGTTGTCCGGCTGGTGCGTCGCGGCGACATCTATCGGATCGCTTTCGCCGAGACGCGGGGCCATGAGATCACCGGCCCTCATTATGGGATCGTGGTGCAGGCCGACCTTTACCAAGGGCTCAGTACGGCGTTGGTCGTCCCGATCTCCAGTTCGATCGGGCGTCCCGCTCCCCATCACGTCCGCCTCACGGTGGAGGGGAGAAGGGGCTATGCCCTGATCGACCAGCTGCGCGCCATGGACGTCGAGAAAAGGCTGCGGGAGTTTATCACGAACATTGCCGAAAGCAGTGTGATGGGACAGATCGACCAGGAACTCCTGCTGATCCTGGGGCTGCACCCCGACTACCGCTGGGCGCGATGACCGACGTGCGGGCAGCCCGCACCGATCACCTGCCTGCCGAAGCCACAATGGTTCTTATTGAAGCCGCCTGCCCCTTCCGCTATCCTGTAACTGTCGGATCACCCGGAAGGGGGATGGAACCATGCCGCCCAAGCGTTACCGCAGCGCCACCACCACCCACGGCCGCACCATGGCTGGCGCCCGCGCCCTCTGGCGCGCCACCGGCATGAAGGAGTCCGACTTCGACAAGCCGATCATCGCCATCGCCAACTCCTTCACCCAGTTCGTCCCCGGTCACGTCCACCTGAAGGACGTGGGGCAGATGGTCAAACGGATCATCGACGAGAGCGGCGGCTACGGGGTGGAGTTCACCACCATCGCCATCGATGACGGCATCGCCATGGGTCATGCCGGCATGCTGTATTCCCTGCCGAGCCGCGAACTGATCGCCGACAGCGTGGAGTTCATGGTCCAGGCCCACGTGGCCGACGCCCTGATATGCATCTCCAATTGTGACAAGATCACCCCCGGCATGCTCATGGCGGCCATGCGGCTGAACATCCCGACAATCTTCGTCTCCGGCGGCCCGATGGAGGCCGGTAAGGCGCGGCTGACCTCCGGCGCCGAGGTCAAGCTGGACCTGATCAACCCGATGATCGCCGCCGGCGACGACACCGTCTCCGACGAAGACGTGCGGCGCATGGAGCGGTCCGCCTGTCCCACCTGCGGTTCCTGCTCCGGCATGTTCACCGCCAACTCCATGAACTGCCTGACC
>DYIH01000015.1:10604-12993 GCA_020723785.1 Thermaerobacter marianensis | reverse complement strand
TGGCGACGCACGCCCTGCGGCGGAAGCTCTTCGAGGATGCTGCCCGGCGCATCGTGGAGATGGCCCGGCGTCACTACCTGGAGGGGGACGACTCGGTGCTGCCGCGCTCCATCGCCACCTTCGAGGCCTTCGAGAACGCCATGGCCGTGGACATCGCCATGGGCGGCTCCACCAACACCGTCCTGCACCTGCTGGCCGTCGCCCGCGAGGCCGGTGTCGATTTCACCATGGCCGACATCGACCGCCTCTCCCGGCGGGTGCCCCACCTGTGCAAGGTGGCGCCGTCGTCGGAGGTCTATCACCTGGAGGACGTGGCCCGGGCCGGCGGCATCCCGGCCATCATGGGCGAACTGCACCGGGCGGGCCTCATCCACGGCGGCGTCCGCACCGTCACCGGTGACACGGTGGAGGAGATGATCCGCAAGAACGACGTCGGCCTGGGCGACCCGGCGCTGGAGGAGTTCGCGCGCCGGCGGGCGCTGGCGGCGCCGGGCGGCGTGCCGACCACCGCGCCCTTTTCACAGAACGCGTGGTATGAAGCGCCCGACCTGGACCGCGCGGGGGGCTGCATCCGCGACGCGGCCCACGCCTACAGCCGGGACGGTGGCTTGGCCGTGCTCTACGGCAACCTGGCCGAGGACGGCTGCATCGTCAAGACGGCCGGCGTGGACCCCTTCTGCCTGGTGTTCGAGGGGCGGGCGCGCGTCTTCGAGTCGCAGGAGGAGGCCTGCGAGGCCATCCTGGGTGACCGGGTCCGGGCCGGCGACGTGGTCGTCATCCGCTACGAGGGGCCCAAGGGCGGCCCGGGCATGCAGGAGATGCTCTACCCGACCTCCTACATCAAGTCCAAGCACCTGGGCGCCGCCTGCGCCCTGATCACCGACGGACGCTTCAGCGGCGGCACCTCCGGCCTCTCCATCGGCCACGTCTCTCCCGAAGCGGCCGAGGGCGGGTCCATCGCCTTGGTCGAGGACGGCGACCTGATCCAGATCGACATCCCGAACCGGCGCATCCACCTGGCCGTGTCCGAGGACGAACTGCGGCGGCGGCGGGAGCGGGAGGAGGCCCGCGGCGAACTGGCCTACACGCCGCGGGCGCGGCGGCGTCATGTGTCGCAGGCCCTGCAGGCTTACGCCCTGTTGGCGACCAGCGCGGCGCACGGCGCGGTGCGCGACCTGTCGCAGGTGACGCGGCGCGCCGGCGCGGGGGCGGAGGCACGGGCACGGGCGCGGGCGCGGGCGTAATCGTGGCGCGCCGGCGCGGGGGCGGAGGCGCGAGTGCGGGCACGGGCGCAACCGCACATGTGACAGGGGGCATGGCATGGGACTGGCGGGAGACATCGCCCTGATCCTCGTCGCCGCGCTGCTGGGCGGGATCGTCGCCCAGCGGCTGGGCCTGCCCCTGATCCTGGGTTACATCTTCGCCGGCGTCCTGGTCGGCCCCCACACCGGCGGCCCCACGGTCGTCAAGATAGAGGACATCGAACTGCTGGCCGACGTTGGCGTCGCCCTGCTCCTCTTCGCCGTGGGCCTGGATTTCCCGATCAGCAAGCTGGTCCCGGTCAGACGCATCGCACTCCTGGGAACCCCGGTCCAGATCCTGCTCACCGCGGCCCTCGGCTACGGCATCGGCACCCTCCTGGGCTGGGAGGGGCGACAGGCCCTCTGGTTCGGCGCCATGCTCTCCCTTTCCAGCACGATGGTGGTCCTCAAGGTTCTGATGGAGCAGGGGGTCCTGAACACCCTGTCCGGCCGTGTCATGATCGGGATGTTGATCGTGCAGGACCTGGCCGTGGTGCCCATGATGATCCTTCTGCCGGTGCTGGGGGACGTCGGACAGGGGCTGCCCCGCTTGGGTCTGGCCGCTCTGCGGGCCGGGGTCTTCGTCGCCGGCATGGTCGTCTTCGGCACCCGCGTCTTTCCGTGGCTCATGGCCCGCGTCGCCGGCTGGAACTCGCGGGAACTCTTCCTGGTATCAGTGGTGGCCGTGGGGCTCGGCGTGGGCTACGCCACCCATCTCTTCGGCTTGTCCTTCGCCTTCGGGGCCTTCCTCGCCGGCATGGTCCTGAGCCAATCCGGCTACAGCCACCAGGCCCTCGACGATATCATCCCGTTGCGGGACGTCTTCGGGATGCTGTTCTTCGTCTCCGTCGGCATGCTCCTCGACCCGGCCTTTCTCTTGGAACGGGCGGGGACCATAGCGGTGGTCGTCCTGTGCGTCGCGCTCGGCAAGGGGCTCATCTCCGGGGCCGTCACCCGGGCCTTCGGTTACGGGAACGTCGCCCCCTTTGCGGTCGGCCTGGGGTTGTTCCAGATCGGCGAGTTCTCCTTCGTGCTGGCCCGCGCGGGCCTGGCCGAGTTCCTCCGCGGACTCGAGAACCTGGAGGTGC
>DYIH01000015.1:4988-10594 GCA_020723785.1 Thermaerobacter marianensis | reverse complement strand
GCGCCCGACCTGTACGCGATCGTGCTGGCCGCGGCGGTGGCGACCATGGTGCTGACGCCGTTCGCGGTCCGCTTGGCGCCCGTGCTGTACGGCTGGTGGCGGGAGCGCTGCAGCCGCGAAACCATGGATACCATGAACCTGCCCGCCGAAGGGTTGCGGGACCACGTGGTCATCGCGGGGTACGGGCGGGTCGGGCGCTTCGTCGCCCAGGTTCTGCACCGGCTGGGGCGGCCCTTCGCCGTCGTGGAACTGGACCCGGACAGCGCGGCGCAGGCCAGGGGGAACGGCTTCACCGTGGTGTACGGCGATGCCGCCGCCGATGCGGTGCTCGAGGCGGCCGGCATCCGGAGGGCGCGCCTGGCCATCCTGACCGTGCCGGACCCGGTGGGCGTGCAGTTGGCCGTGGAACGCATCCGCCGCCTCAACCCCGGCGTCCACATCGTCGCCCGGGCGGGGAGCGCCGAGCAGCTGGAGGTGCTCGGCCGGCTCGGCGTCTATGAAGCGGTCCAGCCGGAGATGGAGGCGGGGCTGGAACTGGTCCACCAGGCCCTGTCCCACCTGGGGGTGGGACTGGACGTCATCCGGCGGTTCGCCGAGGAGGTCCGCCGCGAGCACTACGCTCCCATCGTCCGGGGAACCGCCGACGACCGGCTCCTGGGGCAGATGCGCCGGACGGCCAGGATCGTGGAGACCGAGTGGGTGTTGTTGCCCGACGGCAGCCCCGTGGCCGGCCGGACGATCGGCGAGCTGCGGGTGCGGGAAACCACCGGCGCTTCGGTGGTGGCCGTGCTGCGGGGGGACGACGTGCTGGCCAACCCCGGCCCGGACGTGGCCTTCGCGCCGGGCGACACGGTCGGCGTCATCGGAACGGCCGAACAACGGGCGGCGTTCCGGGCTCTGGCCGCAGTGTCGCACCCCCTGAGGCCAAGGTGAAAAGAATGCCTGCCGGCAGGGATCCGTCATCCATCGCCTATGGACCATGGGGGGTGAAGTACTTCACTGGCCGAAAACCTTGGTGCGGACATCTCAAGCGGTGAAAGAGCCGTCAGCACGATCTTCCCCGTCATCCCGCCCGCCTCCAGCATGGCGTGGGCCCGCGCGGCCTCCGCCAGCGGGAACGTCGCCGCCACGTGCACCCGCAACCGTCCCTCGTCGAACAAACGGGCGCAGCGCTCCAGGATGGCCGCCTGTTCGCGTAGGGCATCCACCAAGCCGTAGCGCATCGGGGCCAGCATCCACTCCAGGCTGATGCGCAGGTTGCGCTGGCGGCAGACGGCCCAGTTCATATCCGGCGGGGGTTGCAGGATGGTGACCAGGTCGCCGCCGTAGCGGACGGCGCCGCAGGAGCGGGCGAAGGTCTCGCCGCCCACCGTGTCCAGGAGCACGTCGACGCCCCGGCCGCCGGTCCAGTCCAGGGCCGCCGCGACCCAGTCCTCCCGATCGTAGCGGATGGCCCGCTCGGCCCCCAGCGACCGCGCGAAACCGGCTTTCTCCTCACTGGAGACGGTCGCCGCCACCCGGGCGCCCGCCAGAGCGGCGAACTGCACCGCCACGTGTCCGACACCGCCGGCGCCGCCGTGGATGAGGACCGCATCGCCCTGCCGCAGGTGGGCCCGGTGGTGGAGGGATTCCCAAGCGGTGATCAGCACCAGGGGCGCCGCCGCAGCCTCGACGAACGAGAGGCGCGCGGGTTTGGGGGCGGCGACGGCCTCGTCGACGACGGCGTATTCGGCATAGTTCCCCTCGGGGCCGCCGATGCCACCCCAGCAGAAGTACACGGCGTCGCCGGGCCGGAAGCG
This sequence comes from Thermaerobacter marianensis, assembly GCA_020723785.1. Taxonomy (GTDB): domain Bacteria; phylum Bacillota; class Sulfobacillia; order DYIH01; family DYIH01; genus DYIH01. Next base: position 8,795 of record DYIH01000015.1, on the reverse strand, counting down.
GGTGACCCGCGGCCCCACCGCCTCCACGACGCCGGCGCCGTCGCAGCCCAGGACGGTCGGCGACCGGTCGGGGTAGAGTGTGCCCCGCTGCCGGAGCTTGGTGTCCACCGGGTTGACGCCGGCGGCCATCAGCCGTACAAGCATGTCGGTGTCCCGCCGGATCCCGGGGGTGGGGATATCCTGGACGGCGAGCGTCTGCGGGCCGCCCGTCGCAGTCATGACCACGGCCTTCATTGCCCATCACCCGGCACCATTTTACCGTTTACCCCGGCGGGAACCAAGGCGGAGTTCGCAAGCCGGGGCCGGACCATGGCACCGATGGCGTGGCCCGGCCCGTGGCGCATGGCCCCAACGGGCTGGCCCGCCATTTGACCCCGACGAGTCATTGCCTCGCCCATCCAACCGGTGGTGCAATGATAGGGGAGAACTTGGACGAGCCGTACCCGCCGGTCGCCTACGGGTGCGATGGAGTGGTGAAAAAAACACGAAGGGGGTGTGGGGGATGGTCTTCAAACGCTGGAGCCCGATGGAGGAGTTCGCCAGGTTGCGGGACGAGATGGCCCGCCTGCTGGAGAACCAGACGCTGCCCGCCTTGATGGGCGGGGAGTTCCAGCCGGCCGTCGACGGATACTACGAGGGAAACGACCTGGTGATCAAGGCCGACGTACCGGGGTTCGCCCCCGAGGACATGGACGTGCGCGTATATCCGGAGAGCATCGTCATCAAGGGGGAGGCCAAGGCGGAAAAAGCGGAGGAACGGAAGGGCCTGTTCTACAAGGAACGCCGCGTGGCCAGTTTCCAGCGGGAACTGACCCTGCCGGTACAGGTGATCCCCGAGGATGCCCAGGCGACCTTCAGGAACGGGATCCTGGAGGTGCGCGTTCCCTGCGCGCGGGCCAACGGGGGGCAAGGGCACCAGGTTGAGATCAAGCGGGCGTAGCCCGCGGCGGGTGCGGCTCTGGCGGGCGCGGAGCGGAAAAGGGAACCGACGGCATATGGAGCCGGAGGGGGTTGCGGAGCACCCCCTCCGGCTCCGCTATGTCATGGGGCCTTCGTGGTTATCCTTGGGTGTTACGTCTGAAACGCCGGCTGTTGGGCGAGGACTCCCGCCAGTTCCCGCCGCACGGCGTCGCCCATCCCGGCGGTGCTGACGAGCTTGGCGCCCTCCTGCCAAATGTCGCGGGTGCGGTAGCCGGCGGCCAGGGCGCGGCGGACGGCCTCCTCGACGGCGTCGCCCAGGTCGGGCCGGTGCATGCTGTAGCGGAACATCATACCCACCGATAGGATCGTCGCCAGCGGGTTGGCGACGCCCTGGCCGGCGATGTCCGGGGCCGAGCCGTGGATCGGCTCGTACAGGCCCGGGCCGGGGTCGCCCAGGCTGGCCGAGGGCAGCAGGCCCATGGACCCGGCCAGGGCGGCCGCAAGGTCGCTCAGGATGTCGCCGAACATGTTCTCGGTCAGGATCACGTCGTAGTCCGACGGCTTGAAGACCAGCCGCATGGCCGTCGAGTCGACGAGTTGGTGGTCCAGGGCCACGTCGGGGTATTCCCGGGCCACCTCGCTGACCACCTGGCGCCAAAGGCGCGAACTCTCCAGCACGTTGGCCTTGTCCACCGAGGTGATCTTCCTGCGGCGGCCGCGGGCGGCCTGGAATGCCAGGCGGGCGATGCGCCGCACCTCGCCGGAGGTGTAGACCATCGTGTCGTAGGCCCTCTCCTCGCCGGGGCCGAGGGTCTCGCGGTTGCGGGGGCCGAAGTAGAGGCCGCCCGTCAGTTCGCGGAAGATGACCAGGTCCACGCCGGAGGCGGCGATGTCGGCCCGGATGGGGCAGGCCGCCTCCAGGCCGGGGCGCAGGGCGACGGGGCGCAGGTTGGCGAACAGGCCCAGGCCCTTGCGCAGGCCAAGCAGCCCGGCCTCGGGGCGCAGGCGCCCCTCGAGCCCGTCCCACTTGGGGCCGCCGACGGCACCCAGGAGAACCGCGTCAGCCTGGCGGCAGCGGGCCAAGGTCTCGTCGGGCAGGGGCGCGCCCGTGGCGTCGATGGCCGCGCCGCCGATGAGGGCCTCCTCGAATGCGAGGCCCGCCTCGCCGCGGTCGCGAAGATGGTCACTGACCGTTTCCATGACCTTGCGGGCCTCGGCGACCACTTCGGGACCGACGCCGTCGCCGGGCAGGAGCAGGATCTTCAAGGTGGAATACCTCCGTTGTCGTGGCGTACAAGAACGATTATACCGCATATCAACCCGCGGGCGGCGGCGTGGGGATGAAGGATGTTGAAGCCGCCCGGGCGGATGTCCCATGGGGACGGGCCGGGAGGGGTGAGGCCTGTGGATGGAGGGCCGGCGGACCGGCCGGGCTGGTTCGACAACGCGCTGGCGTGGGCTCGGCGGGCCCCCCTGGAGGTGACGGTCAAGAACGTCGCCGGCCAGATCGCCAAGGAGTTCTACGGCTATGGTCCCCGCGGCGCGGTTCGCTGCCGGGCCGCCGGACGCCTGCTTCTCTACGCCACGCCGCTGTCCGGTTCGGCGGTCCTCGGCGAACTGGCGGCGCGTCCGGCGGGGCGTGTGCTCATCGAATACAACAACCGCCTCCTGGCCGCCCGCTGCCGGGAGACCCTGGGCCGGCTGGCCGAGCGGGCGCTGGGGAACCGGCTGGAGTGCCTGTTCATCGACTTCGACGAGGGCTCCGGCGCCATCGTCGGCGGCGCCCTGTTCCGTGATCCCGTGGAGAACGGATCGGCGCACTCCGCCTCATTGCGCGGCGACGGCGGGGTGGGACGGTGCGCCCCATCCGGCGCCGGCGGCCCCGGCGGAACCGGCGGCGCCGGCGTCGGGGCGGGAGGGTCCGGTGGAGCCGGCAGCCCCGGCGGTGCGGCGGGCGGGTTCGGTGGAGCCGGCGGCCTCGGCGGCGCGGCGGGCGGGTTCGGTGGAGCCGGTGCGGAGGCGGTGGCGGCAGCCATCGGACGCCGGGCCGACGCGGGCCGGTGGTCCTTCCGGTCCGGCCCGGAGATCGTCTGGGGATGGGGACCGAGCCTGACCGGCGACCCCCGTTTGGGCGCCGATCCCGGTGGCGAATGGGACGGGCTGGAGCGGCTCCGGGAACACCGGGAACGGCGCGAAGGGCTGGCCGCCGACCTGCGCGCCGCGATGGGGTTGGCGCGGAGCGGGGTGGTGTTCGTGGGGGATGACGGGCGGCTCGCCGTGGCCGGTTGGACTTCGGGTAATTTTTGAACACCGGACGGCTTCCCCGATGGTTCAATTTTTACCCGAACGGCCCGCCAATCCCCCTCAGACCTCTTTCCATTCCACCGATTCGTACCCATCGACCCCCTTTGGGGGTGAGTTCGGGTAAAAATTTAACAATGCATGACCCTGCTCCCTGTTAAAAAATACCTGAACACAGTATAATTCCATAAGATGGTATCACGTAACTCGGGAGGTTGGGACATGCTCAAGCCACCCAACCCCACGATTCGGGTTCCGGCGGCCCTGTTGTGGGATGCTGCTCTGTCGCCGGCAGCGCAATTGATCTGGATGGTGCTCCGCCTGGATGCGCCCGGTGGGTTTCGCGTCGGCAGCTTGGCGCGACGCACCGGGCTTTCTCGGATCACGGTAATGAAGGCGCTGAAAGTGTTGGCCGCAACCGGTTGGTTACCCAGCGGCCCTGGCAAGGGCGGGGCATCCGCGAACGAGGTCGTCACCATCCCCGCCGGCCTTTTGGTGGATCGCCGGGTGAGTGTGCGGGGCAGGGTCCTGTACGGCCATCTCCAGTTGCTGGCGGGGTTCCGACACCCTTCCGGCCGGGTTTCC
>DYIH01000015.1:0-4978 GCA_020723785.1 Thermaerobacter marianensis | reverse complement strand
GGTTTACCCACGCCGACCTGTGCCGTTTGACCGGTGACCATCCGAAAACGGTGAAGGCGGCCGTCAGGGATTTGGCGGCGGCGGGATGGTTACAGATCGCCCGGAAGAACCGGTCCGCTCCCTGCGAGTTCAGTCTCCGGGATCCGGACGCTGAACGCAGCCTGGCGGAGGTGGCTCAAGCCCGTCGCAGGCTCGAGCGCGCCCCTTTCCTCGGTGAAGCCCTGATGCGTGAATACCTTTCCCTTCTCGTCGATTCCGAGGATTTCGAGGATGATGCGGCACCCGGCTTCCTGGTCAATCCCTGGACCGGTGAGCGAATGGAGTTGGACCGGTACTATCCGCCCGGGGTGGCCTTCGAATTCAACGGCCCTCAGCACTATGGCGCCACGGAACGGTTCAGCGAGGAAGATGCCGCCAGGCAGCGGGGCAGGGATTACATGAAGCTGGGGATCTGCGCGAGCAGGGGGATACGGTTGGTGGTCATCCGCCCGGATGATCTGACACTGGCGACGATGGGGCAAAGGATCGGCAACGCGTTGCCGATGCGGGATCTGCATGGTCATGAGGAGCTGGTCGCTTTTCTCGAGTCCGTCAGCCGCCGCTACCGTCTGGCCGTCAAACGAAAGACCACCCCGCCGCAGGGCGCGTCTGGACCGCCCAACGGGTGCCCGACGGGCCGGACGGGCCCATCTTGACCGCCACCCGCAGCCATGCTACCTTATGTACCATAAATTCGATGATCGGCCATCCTGTCGCGGGCGCGACCGTCACAGAGGCCGGAGTGCTGCGGGTGTGATCCCTGCGGTTCTCCAGGCCTCTTTGCTTTTCTCCGACGGGACGCCGGCGGCCGTACGCGTGATTGGAGGCCGGGAAGGAGGAGGATCAATATGATCCTGGTCACGGGGGGCACGGGTTTCGTCGGGCGGGGCGTCGTGCAGGAACTGGTCGGCCACGGGCACCGGGTGCGGGTGATGAGCCGCTCGCCCGGCGGGGTGCCGGCCGGCGCGGAATGGGCGGGAGGCGACGCCGCCGATCTGGAGGCGGTGCGGCGGGCGATGGAGGGGTGCCGCCGGGTGATCCACCTGGTGGCCATCCGCCGCCAGTGGCGGGATCGGACCTTCGAGAAGGTGACGGCAGGCAGCGCGCGGGCGGTGGCCCGCGCCGCGGCGGCGGCCGGCGTGGAGCGCCTGGTCTTGATGAGCGCCCTCGGCCTGGAGGCGGCGCCGGCGACGGGGTACATGCGGGCCAAGGCGGAGGCGGAGCGGGCCGTGCGGGAGAGCGGCGTACCCTTCACCATCTTCCGGGCGTCCTTCGTCGTCGGGCCGGGTGGTTTCGTGGAGGAATACGCCGGTCTCATCCGCCGGGCGCCGGTGGTCCCCATCCCCGGAAACGGGGGCTATCCGGTCCAGCCCATCGACCGGGACGACGTGGCCGCCGCCTTTCGCCTGGCGCTGGCATCCCCGCGGGCCGCAAGCCGGACCTACGACCTGGCCGGGCCGGAACGGGTCACCTTCGCTGCCTTCGTGGAACACATCGCCGTCGCCCTGGGTGCGCGCAAGCCGCTGATCCGCGTGCCGCTGGCGCTGATGCGGCCGATGGCGGCGGTGCTGGAACGGCTGACACCCAACCCGCCCGCCACCACCGACGAACTCCGTATGCTGGTGGCCGGCAACGTCGGCGACCCCGGCCCGGCGGAGCGGGATCTGGGCCTGCGGTTGACGCCGCTGGACGAGGCGGTACGGAAGGCGGTGGCGGGGCTGGCCGGACCGGCCTAGACCGCGTGCCGTTCCTCGTAGGCGCGGATCTTGTCCTCGTGGATGAGGGTCAGGCCGATGGCGTCCAGCCCCTTGAGCAGCTTCTCGCGGCGGAAGGGGTCGATCTCGAAGGCCGCGTCCAGCCCCTGGCCGTCGGTGATCCGGCAGGCCTCGAGGTCCACCGTCAACCGGTAGCCCTCCCGGGCGGCCGTACGGCGGAACAGCTCGTCCACCGTCTCTTCGGGGAGGCGAACAGGGAGGATACCGTTCTCGAAGCAGTTGTTATAAAAGATGTCGGCGAAGGATGGCGCGATGATCACGCGGAAGCCGTAATCCAGGAGCGCCCACGGGGCGTGCTCCCGGGAGGAACCGCAGCCGAAGTTCTGGCGGGCCAAGAGAACCGTGGCCCCCTGGTAGCGGGGGGCGTTGAGAACGAAGCCGGGGTCCGGCTCCGTTCCGCCGTCCCGGAAGCGCCAGTCGAAGAAGAGGAACCGGCCGTAGCCGGTCCGCTCGATGCGTTTGAGGAACTGCTTGGGGATGATCTGGTCCGTGTCCACGTTGGCACGGTCCAGGGGCGCCACCAAGCCGGTGTGGCGGACGAAGGGTTCCATGCTCAGCAGGCCTCCTTTCCGGACGACGCACCCACGGCGTCAGGCAGGTCCCATTCCCGGACGTCGACGAAGCGGCCGGTGACGGCAGCAGCCGCGGCCATCTCCGGGCTCACCAGGTGGGTCCGCCCGCCGCGCCCCTGCCGGCCCTCGAAGTTGCGGTTGGAGGTCGAGGCACAGCGCTCGCCCGGCGCCAGGACGTCGCCGTTCATGGCCAGGCACATGCTGCAGCCCGGCTCGCGCCATTCGAAGCCGGCCTCGCGGAAGATCCGGTCCAACCCCTCGGCCTCTGCCTGCCGCTTGACCTGGACCGACCCGGGGACCACCATCGCCCGCACCCCCGGCGCCACACGCCGGCCGCGGGCCACCCGAGCCGCGGCCCGCAGGTCCTCGAGGCGGGAGTTGGTGCAGGAGCCGATGAAGACCCGGTCGACGCGGACATCCTGGATCGGCGTGCCCGGCTCCAGGCCCATGTATTCCAGCGCCCGGGCGGCGGCGCTGCGCTGTACCGGGTCGGCGAAATCATCCGGATCGGGGACGCGGCCCGTGATGTCCATGACCATGCCGGGGCTGGTGCCCCAGGTGATCTGCGGGGCCAAGGCCGAGACATCCAGAACCACCTGCCGGTCATACAGGGCGCCGGGGTCGCCGGGGAGGGCCTGCCAGACGGCCAGTGCCCTCTCCCAGTCGCGCCCACTGGGCGCGTATGGCCGGCCCTCCAGGTAGGCGAAGGTGGTGTCGTCGGGCGCCACCATGCCGGCCCGGGCCCCGGCCTCGATGGACATGTTGCAGATGGTCATGCGCTGCTCCATGGAGAGGGCGCGGATGGCTTCACCGGTATACTCGATGACGTAGCCGGTGCCGCCGTCGGTGCCGATCCTGCCGATCAGGGCCAGGATCATGTCCTTGGCCGTAACGCCCCGAGGCAGCCGCCCGTCGAAGCGCACCTCCATGGTCTTGGGCCGGGCCTGGGGCAGGCACTGGGTGGCCAGGACGTGCTCGACCTCGCTGGTGCCGATGCCGAAGGCCAGGGTCCCGAAGGCGCCGTGGGTGGCCGTATGGCTGTCGCCGCAGACGACGGTCATCCCCGGCCGGGTCAGGCCCAGTTCCGGGCCGATGACGTGGACGATGCCTTGGTGGGGGCTCTCCATGTCGAAGAGGGTGATGCCGAAGTCCCGGCAGTTCTTGGCCAGAGTCTCCATCTGCTGGACGGCGATCGGGTCGTCCGGCGGCCGGGAACGCTCCCAGGTGGGGACGTTGTGGTCCATGGTGGCGAAGGTCAGGTCGGGCCGGCGCACGCGCCGTCCGGCCAGCCGGAGCCCCTCGAAGGCCTGGGGCGAGGTCACCTCGTGCACCAGGTGCAGGTCGATGTACAGCAGGTCCGGCTGGCCCGGCTCCTCGTGCACCACATGCTCGTCCCAGATTTTTTGGAACAGGGTACGGGCCAAAAGGTCCACTCCTTCATAATATGCAGGGACGTTTGCCGGGCTGCTATTGGCCGACGGCGTCGGCCACGGCGGGACCGGCGACGCTGTCGCTCGTGGCGCCGAAGGCTGCGGTGCGCAGCTTGTTCAGGGCGTTGACGTAGGCCCGTGCGGTGGCCTCCAGGATGTCGGTGGACAGGCCTCGCCCGACGACGCTCCGGCCGCCTGCCTCCACCTTCATCGTCACCTCACCCAGAGCCTCCTTGCCTTCGGTGACAGCCTTGACGCTGAAGTCAACGAGGCGGGCGCTCTCGCCGGTGGCCCGGTCGATGGCCCGGCAGAGGGCGTCCACGGGACCGTCGCCGCAGGCCGCCTCCTGCACCGGCTCGCCGCCCTCGCGGACGACGCTGACGGTCGCGGTGGGGAGGGCGTTGTTGCCGGTGGTCACGTGGAAGTATTCCAGGCGGTAGACCTCGGCTACGGTCAGCCGCTCCTCCTCCACGAGCGCCTGGATGTCCCGCTCGGTGACGTCCTTCTTGCGGTCGGTCAGTTCCTTGAAGCGTTCGAAGAGGGCGTTCATCTCCTCGCCGGACACCTCGTAGCCCATCTCCTTGAGCTTCTCGGCGAAGGCGTGGCGCCCCGAGTGCTTGCCCAGGACCAACCGGTTGGCGGCCAGGCCGATATCCTCGGCGCGCATGATCTCGTACGTCGCCCGGTGTTTGAGGACGCCGTCCTGGTGGATGCCCGATTCATGGGCGAAGGCATTGGCCCCGACGACGGCCTTGTTGGGCTGCACCGGCATGCCGGTGAGCTGCGACACCAGCCGGCTGGTGCGATATATCTGGCGCGTGTCGATGCCGACCTCCAGGTCGAAGAAGTCGCGCCGCGTCTTCAGGGCCATGACGACCTCCTCGAGCGAACAATTGCCGGCCCGCTCGCCGATGCCGTTCATGGCGCACTCCACCTGGGATGCGCCGGCCCGCAGGGCGGACAGGGAATTGGCCACGGCCAGGCCGAGGTCGTTGTGGCAGTGGACGCTGATGATCACCTTGTCCGCGCCCGGGGCGTTCTCCCGGATGTGGCGTATCAGGTCGCCGAATTCCTCCGGCGTCGTGTAGCCGACCGTGTCCGGCACGTTGATCACGTCGGCGCCGGCGGCGATGGCCGCGCCGAACAGCCGGTACAAGAACTC
>DYIH01000319.1 GCA_020723785.1 Thermaerobacter marianensis | reverse complement strand
CTCATCGGCGACGACGAGCACGGCTGGAGCGAGGACGGCGTCTTCAACTTCGAGGGGGGTTGCTACGCCAAGGTGATCCGCATCTCGCCGGAGGCGGAGCCGGAAATTTACGCCCCCACCCGCGCCTTCGGCACCATCCTCGAGAACGTGGCCGTCGACCCGGTCACCCGGCGCCTGGACCTCAACGACGATTCTCTGACCGAGAATACCCGGGCGGCCTATCCCATCAGCCACCTGACCTCGGCGGTGCGGAGCGGCGCCGGCGGCGTCCCCCGGAACATCTTCTTCCTGACGGCCGACGCCTTCGGGGTGCTGCCGCCCATCGCCCGCCTCGACGCGGACCAGGCCATGTACCACTTCCTGTCGGGATACACGGCCAAGGTGGCCGGTACGGAGAAGGGGGTGGCGGAACCCCAGGCCTGCTTCAGCGCCTGTTTCGGGGAACCCTTCCTCCCCCTCAACCCGGTGGAATACGCCCGGCTCCTGGGCGGGAAGCTGAACGGGAACGACGTGCGCATCTGGCTCGTCAACACCGGCTGGAGCGGCGGGCCGTACGGCGTGGGTCGGCGTTTGCCCATCCCCTACACCCGGGCCATGATCCGCGCCGCCCTCTCAGGAGCGCTGGACGCCGTTTCCCACCGGGAGGATCCGGCCTTCCGGCTGCTGGTTCCCCTCGCCTGCCCGGGGGTGCCCGCCGAACTGCTCTCACCCCGGGACACCTGGGCCGACGGCGCGGCCTACGACGAACAGGCCCGCCGCCTGGCCGGGATGTTCACGGAGAACTTCCGCCAGTTCGCCGGCATGGCGCCGGACGTGGCGGCGGCCAGTCCGGCCCTTCTCCGCTGACCGAGGGATGGCGGCGCGGAGGATGCGGGTGCCAGACCTCTTTACGTGGCCGGCCTGGGATGGCCGCCGCATGCACTCCGTCAACGGAGCGGGACGAAGTCCAGGCGGCCGCGGGTGATGACGATGTGGCGGCGCCATTCCCCGTCGTTGCGGGCAGGGTAGTCGGTGCGGTAGTGGGCGCCCCGGCTCTCCCGCCGTTCCAGGGCGGAACGGGCCACCAGGGTGGCCACGGTGACCAGGTTGGCCAGCTCCAGGCCGCTGCGCCCGGGCAGGGGGATCGGCGCGTCGCCGGGCGCGCATGGGAACTTGGGCGCATCCGGGGCGGGTGCGCTGGGGGCGGGCGCGGCGGGGACGGGCGCATACGGGGTGGGTGCGCCGGGGGCGGCGTGGGCCGGGGCGGCGGGGAGCGGGGCGGCGGGGGCGCCGTCCACGTCGAGGTCTCGCGCCAGGTCCTCCAGGAAGCCCAGGGCCTCGCGCAGGCCGGACTCGTTCCGGTAGAGTCCCGCCTTGCGCCACATGGTGAGTTGGACCGAACGCCACGCCGCCGCCGTATCCAGGCTGTAGCTGCCCCGCAGCAGGGGGCTGGTGCACAGGCCCGCGGCCACGCCGGTACCGCCTGCGGCGGACGGCTCCCCCGGCGCC
>DYIH01000318.1 GCA_020723785.1 Thermaerobacter marianensis | reverse complement strand
CGGCGCAGTTCGTCGGGCGAGTAGACGATCTCCATCGCCCGCCCGCCCAGGACGTAGGACGGGCGCACGACGACCGGGTAGCCGACGCGCTCGGCCACCGCCAGGGCGCCCTCCAGGGACGTGGCCGTGCCGCCCGGCGGGCGCGGCAGGCCGAGCTCCGCCAGGAGCCGATCGAACAGTTCCCGGTCCTCGGCCCGGTCGACGTCCTCCGGCGCGGTGCCCAGGATGCGCACGCCGGCGCGGTGCAACGGCCCCACCAGGTTGATGGCCGTCTGGCCGCCGAACTGGGCGATGACGCCCAGGGGCTGCTCCTTCTCGATGACGTTGAGCACGTCCTCGGCCACCAGGGGCTCGAAGTAGAGCCGGTCGGCCGTGTTGAAGTCGGTGCTCACCGTCTCCGGGTTGTTGTTGATGGTGATCGTCTCCAGCCCGGCCTCGCGCAGGGCCCAGACGGCGTGGACGGCCGAGTAGTCGAACTCGATGCCCTGGCCGATGCGGATCGGGCCGGAACCCAGCACCACCACCTTCGGCCGGTCGCTCGGCTCGGCCTCGTCCTCCCGCTCGTAGGTGGAATAGAAGTAGGGCGTCGTCGACTCGAACTCGGCGGCGCAGGTGTCCACCATCTTGTAGACCGGGCGGATGCCCCACTCCCGGCGGCGCCGCCGCACGTCCTCCTCGTCCAGCCCGGTCAGGGTGGCGATCTGGGCGTCCGAGACGCCGGCCCGCTTGGCCTCGTACAGGGCTGCGCGGGAAAGGCCCTCCCGCATCAGGCGTTCTTGGATCTGGATGATGCGGCGTATCTTGACCAGGAACCAGCGGTCGATCCCCGTTCGCTCGGCCAGTTGTTCCGGCGTGTAGTCGCGGCTGAGCTCGGCCAGGAGGAACAGGCGCCGGTCGTCGCCCTGGTCCAGGGCGGCCAGCAGCTCCTCGTTGGACTGGCCGGCGAACTCGGGCAGCCACAGGCCGGTCACGCCGATCTCCAGGGACCGGACGGCCTTGAGCAGGGCCGCCTCGAAGGTGCGCTCGATGGCCATCACCTCGCCGGTGGCCTTCATCTGGGTGCCCAGGCGCCGGTTGGCCAGGGCGAACTTGTCGAAGGGCCAGCGGGGGATCTTGACGACGACGTAGTCCAGGCTCGGTTCGAAGAGGGCCGTCGTCGTGCCGGTGACCGGGTTCTTGATTTCGTCCAAGCCCAGGCCGACGGCGATCTTGGCGGCCACCTTGGCGATCGGGTAGCCGGTGGCCTTGGAGGCCAGGGCCGAGGAGCGGCTGACCCGCGGGTTGACCTCGATGACCACGTACTCCAGGCTCTCCGGGTGCAGGGCGAACTGGACGTTGCACCCGCCCTCGACGCCCAGGGCGCGGATGATCTTCAGCGCCGCCGTCCGCAGCATGTGGTACTCCTTGTCGGTCAGCGTCTGGCTGGGGGCGACGACGATGCTGTCGCCGGTGTGGATGCCCACCGGGTCGAAGTTCTCCATGTTGCAGATGGTGATGC
>DYIH01000014.1 GCA_020723785.1 Thermaerobacter marianensis | reverse complement strand
CGGGAGCCGGGCGCTCGGCGCGGGCGGCGAAAAGCTTGGCGCGGGCGGAATCGAGCAGGCCGGCCGCCCGCGCCGGGTCCAGCCCCAGGGCGGCGGCGATCAGCGCGAACAGGACGGCCGCCACCCCGGCCAGGGTGCGGTACTGGCGGCTCAGGTAGGCTGCCGACCCCTGCTGGATGGCCCGCCCGACCTCGGAAACGCGCGGGTGTTCGACCGGCCGGGACATGACCCAGCGGATCAGGTAGGCGCCGTAGGCCAGCGCCAGCACCCCCGCGGCCGCTGGAACAAAAATCAACCCTTGCATCGGCGTCCTCCCGGACAGCTTTCCCACCCTGCTCGTGGGGTGGTTGTCGTGCCGGGGATAGTTTTGCCCAACGTTGACAAACCCTTTCCTCCATGCTAGTGTGGACGTTGGGTTTTTTGGCGATTTTTTTGGGACCACAGCCTTCCGTCGTACAACCTTTCCCCCATTCGCCGCGGCACCGATCACAACACCGGTCGCAGCGTTGTAACGCCGGAGATCGAATTACCCGGATCCGTTCAGGGTGGCGCCTTTGCGGGCTCCCGCCGGGTTGAGCCCCGGTTGGGGGAGGAAACAGGGAGGAGCAATCGATGTCGCAACGTCACCTGTTCACGTCTGAATCGGTGACCGAAGGCCACCCCGACAAGGTGGCGGATCAGATCTCCGACGCCATCCTGGACGCCATCCTGGCGCAGGATCCGTCCGGCCGCGTGGCCGCCGAGACGCTCGTGACCACCGGGCTGGCCATCGTCGCCGGCGAGATCAGCACCTGTTGCTATGTCGATATCCCGTCCGTCGTCCGGCGCACCATCAAGGAAATCGGCTACACCCGGGCCAAGTACGGGTTCGACGGCGACACGTGCGGCGTGCTGACGGCCATCGACGAGCAGTCCCCGGACATCGCCCAGGGCGTGGACCAAGCCCTGGAGGTGCGGGAGGGCGGCGAGGAGGACGAAGCGGCGCGCATCGGGGCCGGCGACCAAGGGATGATGGTCGGGTTCGCTTGCACCGAGACGCCCGAACTGATGCCCCTGCCGATCTCCCTGGCCCACCGGCTGGCCCGCCGCCTGGCCGAGGTGCGCAAGACCGGCATTCTGCCCTACCTGCGCCCCGACGGCAAGACCCAGGTCACCGTCGAATACGAGGGCCAGCGTCCGGTCCGCCTGGACACGATCATCGTCTCCAGCCAGCACAGCCCCGACGTGGACCAGGCGACGATCCGGGAGGACCTCGTCGAGCAGGTCGTCAAGCCGGTGCTGCCCGCGCATTTCCTGGACGGGACCCGCATCCTGGTCAACCCGACGGGCCGTTTCGTCATCGGCGGCCCCCAGGGTGACGCCGGCCTGACCGGCCGCAAGATCATCGTCGACACCTATGGCGGCTCGGCCCGCCACGGTGGCGGCGCCTTTTCCGGCAAGGACCCGACCAAGGTGGACCGCTCCGGGGCCTACGCGGCCCGCTGGGTGGCCAAGAACGTGGTGGCGGCCGGGTTGGCCGAGCGCTGTGAGATTCAGGTCGCCTACGCCATCGGTGTGGCCACTCCGGTTTCGATCCGGGTGGATACCTTCGGCACGGGCCGCCTCCCCGAGGCGGAAATCGTCGACCTGGTGCGTGAACACTTCGACCTTCGCCCCGCGGCGATCATCAAACAACTCGACCTCCGCCGTCCCATCTACCGTCAAACCGCCGCGTACGGCCACTTCGGCCGCCCCGACCTGGATCTGCCGTGGGAGCGAACAGACCGCGCCAGCCGGTTGCGTCAGGCCGCCGGGCTTGGCGCCGACGGAGGGGATCTGGTAAAAACCGGCCATTTCTGAACGGTGGAGCCGTCCCGACAATAAGATTGGGAGGCACCGATGCGCCAGAACGTGTTTACGCTGACGAGGCGGGGCGTATTTCGGCGGCCCCACCTTTGTGCGACAGGCTCCTTACAGGCGCGTAGCAAAGGCCCCGAAAGCTTTTTCACGGCGCCGTGGCGTACTCCGCCGGCCCCGGTCATATGTTGGTACAGACCGGCTCAGGAGGAGGAGTATGCGGGTGCCACCCGGGTTCGAAGGTGTTGTGGCGATCGTCGCTCTCATCGGCGGCCTGACGCTCTGGTTGTCCAAGCGCCGTTCCCGCGTCGCCAGCCGCCGCGGCCTGCCGGCCGTCAGCGTGCTGGTGGTCGTCAAGGACCAGGCGGGGGTGGTGGAGGGCTTCCTGCGCGAAGCCTGGCGGATGGTTGTCACGGCCGCTGGCGAGCGCAGCGACCTGGTCGTCGTGGACGACGCCTCCAGTGACGAAACGCCCAAGATCCTGGAGCAGCTGGGGAGGACGCTGCCGGCCCTGAAGCTGGCTCACTGGCGGCCCGGAACGTCGCCGGGAGGGTCGGCCGTCGAGTTGGGTTATTTCTTATGCAACCAGCCGGCGGTTTTATTGTTACATTTGAAAGATACCGAACGGCCAGGCGAATTCTTGCGCATTCTCGAGCTGTTTTGCCGCCCGGTTCCGGCAACGATGTCCCGTGGGTCATCGCACAGGGAGGGGGTGGAGGCCAGGTGAACGGCGACGGCAACAAGCGGCTGGTCTGCATCTATGGCGTATCCTTACTCGGGCTCTTCCTGCTCGCGGCCACCCTGCCCGGCGTGATCGCCGGCTTCAGGCCGGGCGTCCTCCTCTTCCTGGCTTTGGCGACGGCGGCGGAGGCCGTTCACCTGCCATCCCGCAAGCTCTCCGTCGGCTTTACCCTGGCCTTTCCCGCCTTCATCCTCTTCGGACCCGGCATGGCTGCCTGGGTGAGCGCCCTGGGCTTCGTTTTGGGCACGGGGGTCGTCCGCCGCCGGGTGATGGACGGCCTCCTGGGCGGGGCCCGGTCGGCCATCGCCATCCTGGCTGCGGCGTGGGTATACCAGCTCCTGGGTGGCGGTCCCGAACGGCTTCAAAGCAGCAACTGGGTCCCCCTTTCCTTCGTGAGCCCGGTCTATTTCGTGGTGGACAGCATCCTGGTCCGCATGGTCTTCTGCGACTTGAAGAAAGCGCTGCGTCCCGGCCTGTCCAGCCTCGGCCTGGACGTGGCGGCCCACCTGGTGTTGACCGCCTTCGGCCTGCTCCTGGCCCAGGTCAGCGCCATGAAGGGCTGGTACGGCATCCTGCTGGTGGTGGTGGCCCTCGCCGCGGCGATCCACCTGATGCGGCTCTTCGACCAACTGGAGACGGCCAACAGGGAGCTGCGCATCCTTCACGAGGTCGCCCACCGGCTGAACAGCACCCTGCGGTTGGAGCGGGTCTTCGAGACGATGGCCGGCGCCATCGCCGAACTGGCCCGGCCCGAGGTGCTCGCCCTCTTCCTCTGCCGGAAGCAGGACCAGGCCCTGGAGATGACCGCCTTCAAGCAATTGGGCGGCAAACCCCTCAGCGAGGCCGAGCAGGCGCACTGGCAGGAATCGGTCGTGCAGCTCGCCGCCGGTGTCGAGCGCCACGGAGACGGGAGGATCTTCAGGAACCCGGCCCAGAAACCAGGGGCGGCGGGCCACCCGCTCCGTTCATTGTTGGTGGTCCCCCTGGTCACCGAGGACAGCCTGGTGGGGGTGCTGGCCGCCGGTCACCGGGACGGGCGCCACTTCGACGAGCAGCACATGCGGCTGGTGTCCATCATGGCCGGCCAATTGGCGGTGGCCGTCGAGAACGCCCTGCTCTACGAAAAGACCGAGAACATGGCCATCACCGACTCCATGACCGGCCTGTACAACTACCGCTATTTCTACGTCCGGCTGGAGGACGAAGTAAAGAAGGCGCGCACCAACGAGGGCCGCGTGTCCATCATCTACCTGGATCTCGACCGGTTCAAGCAATACAACGACGTTTTCGGCCATCAGGCCGGCGACGACATCCTCAGGCAGTTCTCCGACATCCTCCGGCAGACGGTGCGCCAGAGCGACATCCCGGCCCGTTACGCCGGCGACGAGTTCGTCGTCATCCTGCCTGGCAGCGGGCGGGAGGAGGCCTGGGAGGTCGTGCGGCGCATCGAGTCCGCCGTGGCGGCCCACCCCTTCCGCATCGGCGCCCGCGGCATCCTGGCCCGCCTGACCTTCAGCGCCGGCGTGGCCTGCTTCCCGGACGACGCCCTCACCCAGGATGAGCTGATTTACAAGGCCGACAAGGCGATGTACGAGGCCAAGGTCCCGCACGCGCCGGGCGAGGGCATCGTCTGACGGGCCATGGCGGGCGGCGTCCTGCGGGGGGTCTGGAGCGAGGTGGCGGCCGGTGTCGCCGCCCTGCTCTTCCCCGGAACGGATGCCTGCCCGTTTTGCGGCTCCCACCACGACCCGGAGCCGGTCGGCGTACCAGCCCCCCCATCCTTCCCCTGCCTGGACGGGGTGCTCCTCCCGCTGGCCGGCCTCTGCGCCCGCTGCGGCAAGCCGCAGCCGGGGGACAGCGGCCTGTGCGGAGACTGCTGGCGGCAGGCCCCGCCCTTTGCCCGAACGCGCGCCCTCGGTGTCTACGCCGGTCCCCTGCGCGAGGCCATCCACCGGCTCAAGTACCACGGCGAGGCCCACCTGGCCCGCCCCCTGGGCGCCCTCCTGGCCGTACGCCTCCGGCAGGCCTTCCCGCCCCCCGACGTGATCGTTCCCGTCCCGCTTCATCCCGGGAAATTACGGCGCCGCGGCTTCAACCAGTCCGAACTGCTGGCGCGGGAGGCCGGAGGCCGTCTGTCGATCCCGGTGGCCCCCGACGCCCTCGCCCGGGTGCGGGCAACCGAAGCCCAGTCGCGGCTGGGCGGCGGGGCGCGCGAGGCCAACGTCGGCGCTGCCATTGTGGCGGCCGCCCCATGGCGGGTACTTGGCAAATCGGTCCTGATTCTCGATGATATCTATACGACCGGGGCTACGGCGTCGGCCTGCGCCGAAGCCCTCATCGCGGCAGGGGCGCGGCGGGTCGACGTCCTCGTGGTGGCCATCGGGTTGCGCGGCTGACCTTAACCGCGCGCGACACGCAAATGGAGGGGAAGGCGATGTTCGAGGGGAATTTGCGCAATTGCCGGTCATGCGGGCGGCTCTTCGTCGATACCGGCCAGGGCTCCTGTCCGGATTGCCTGGAACAGGAGGAAAGAGATTTCGAGCGGGTACGCCAGTTCCTGAAGGAGAACCCGGGAGCAACCATCGACGAGACGGCGGGGAAGACACAGGTCAAGCGTGAGCTTATCATCCGCTTCCTCCGCCAGGGACGTCTGGAAGCCGAGGGTGGCGTGGCCGAGCTGACCTGCGAGGGCTGCGGCGCGGCCATCCGCTCGGGCCTCTACTGCCCGGCCTGCGCGCAGAAGCTGGACAAATCGATCCGCAGGATCGCCGGGGAGAAACCGCCCGGCGCCAAGGAGCCGGAGGCGCCGCCTTCCCGCGGCAGGGTGTATCTGTCGGACCGGCTGATTCAAAGAGACGATCAGTGATTCATTTGGATCAATTAAAATTTTTGTCGAAAAAAGCGATAACCGATGTAGGTGTGTCC
Source organism: Thermaerobacter marianensis (assembly GCA_020723785.1). Lineage (GTDB taxonomy): Bacteria > Bacillota > Sulfobacillia > DYIH01 > DYIH01 > DYIH01. Next base: position 11,402 of record DYIH01000014.1, on the reverse strand, counting down.
CTTGCGAGCACATGATGCCCGCCCGTCCTTTATGGTATGATCCAGGTGAAAATGGAGGAGGTGAAAAGCGGTGCAGATCTCCCGGAGCGAGATCAACAACGTGGTCAGGTTCTATCTGGAACGAGCCGGTCAGGCCAGGGCGTCTGAAGATCGCGACACGGCTACGCATCATGCCAAGGGTAAGGACGGGTTGCCTGTGGATAACCTGACCCTGTCACCTCGGGCCCAGGAGATCCAGCGCTTGCGGAATATCGTCATGCAGATCCCCGACGTTCGCGAGGATCGGGTTCGTTTGGTGAAGGAGAGTCTGGACCAGGGGAAGTACCAGATCGACGGAGCGATGATCGCCGGCCAATTCCTGGCGCGGATGCTCGGGGACCGGTTGGCTGGAAATACATGATTCCGGGTGTCCCCCGGATCGGGAGGCCCGGTGGGGAGAAGGATCCGTGTTCCGCCCATAGCCAAACCAAAGAGATGCGGTGGAGTGAGAGAGGTGGCGCAATTGGAGAATATCGCGACGCTGGATGAGCAGGACAAGCGCCTGACGGCGATGGCCGGCCTGCTGGACGAGGAAGGCCGGCTTTACGGCCGGTTGCTCGACCTGGCCCGGCAGAAGCAGCGGGCCCTGGTCGACGGGCGGCTCGGCGACCTGGAGGCGGTGCTGGAGGAGGAGCAGCGGGTGCTGCATACCGTGGCCGGCCTCGAGGAGGAGCGCTACGCCCTCCAGTGCGACCTGGCCAAGCAGTTCGGCTGCGCTCCCGGCGAGATGACGGTGAGCAGGCTGGCAGAGGCGGCCGGGGGGCCGCACGGGGCGCGGCTGCGCGAGCGCCAGCAGGCGCTGGTCGCGCTGATCCACGACCTCAGCGCCGTGAACCAGTGTAACACCGAGCTGATCCAGCAGTCCCTGGCCTACGTCAACTTCGCCATCGACACCCTGGCCGGCGGCGCGGCGCCGACGTACGGCGAGGCGGGCCAGCGGCGCCGGAGCCAGGCGCTGCGCCTCTTCAACAAACGGGCATGAGAGCCTGTCGCACACAACTGCGGCGTTCAACTGGGGGAACGAGTCGTGGGGATCACCTTTCTCGGGTTCGAGATCGCCCGGCGGGCGATGACGGCCCACCGCCAGGCCATGGACACGACGGGGCACAACATCGCCAACGCCAACACCAAGGGCTTCTCGCGGCAGCGGGTCAACCTGGCCGCGTCTGAGCCATACGCCTCGGCCCTGGGCCGCAACGCCGTCAGTCCGGGTCAAATCGGCACCGGCGTCCTGGTGACGGAGATCACCCGCCAGCGCGACCGCTTCCTCGACGGCCAGTTCCGCGGTCAGAATTCCCAGCTCGGTCGCTGGAGCACCAGCGAGCAGATCCTCGGCGAGGTCGAGCAGATCTTCCAGGAGCCCTCCGACTATGGCCTGCGGGCCGTGATGGACCAGTTCTGGCAGGCCTGGCAGACGCTGGCCAACAACCCCGAGAGCATGGCCGCACGCGAGGCCGTCAAGCAGCGGGGCGTCGCCCTGGTCGATTCCTTCAAGAGCGTGGACAAGCGCCTCAACGACCTCCAGTGGAACCTGAACACGTCCGTCGAGCAGATGGTCGACAGGATCAACGTCCTGGCCACCCGCATCGCCGGCGTCAACGACCAGATCCGCTACGTTACCTCCACCGGCATGGTCCCCAACGACCTGATGGATGAGCGGGACCGTCTCCTCGACGAACTCTCCGGCCTGCTCGACATCCAGGTGACGGACATGCCCGACCAGACGGTGCGCGTCCTGGTCGGCGGGGTCGCCCTGGTGGACGGAAGGCAGACGCAGACCCTGCAGACCGCTGTCAACATCACCACCGGCTTCTGGGACCTGGAGTGGCAGGGCCTGACCGGCATTCCCGTCACGGTGACGGGCGGCGAGTTGGCCGCCTACTTGGAGATGCGCGACACCTCGCTGGCCGGCTACCGCGACCAGATCAAGAACCTGGCCTGGAGCCTGGCCGACGCCGTCAACACCCAGCACGCCCTCGGATTTGACTTTAACGGCACCGCCGGCGGCGCCTTCTTCAACAACGTGGGTCCGCTGGCCACGTTCAACGTGCAGAACCTGGTGGTCAACCCGGCCATCGTCAACGACGGCAGGCTGATCGCCGCCGCTGCCGCCGCCGGCGCGCCCGGCGACGGGGCCAACGCCCTGACCCTGGCCGGGCTCAAGTTCACCGCCCTGGGCACGCTCGGCACGACGGCCGACGACTACTACCGCCAGACGATCGCCTCCCTGGGCAGCGAGTCCCAGACGGCCCAGCGCATGAAGGGCACCCAGGAGGCCCTGGTCCGTCAGGTGGAGAACCAGCGCCAGTCGGTTTCCGGCATCAACCTGGACGAGGAGATGATGAGCCTCATCCAGTCCCAGCACGCCTTCGAGGCGGCGGCCCGGTTGATGACGACCATCGACGAGATGGTGGACACGATCATCAACCGCATGGGCACCGTCGGCCGGTAGCATGGGCGGTTCGGGCGCAGGTAAACGGGACAGGGACGTTCCGCGATAACGACTCCAGGGAGGGTGAGGAGTTTGCGCGTCACCAACCAGATGCTGGCCGACCGGGTGCTGGCCGACCTGAACGCCACCAACACCCGGCGGATGAAGATCCATCAGCAGATGTCCTCCGGCCGCAGGCTGGAGGTCCCCTCCGACGACCCGGTGAAGGTGGTCGATGCCCTCCGCTACCGGTCCAACCTGGTGGAGACGGAGCAGTACCTGGCCAACGTGTCGGAGGCCCGCACCTGGCTGGACACCACCGACAGCGCCCTGAACAACATCACCGCCCTGGTGCAGCGCGCCCGCGAGCTGGCCGTGCAGGGGGCCGTCGGCGCCCTGCCCCAGAGCGCCCTGGACGCCCTGGCGGAAGAGGTGCGCAACCTGCGCGACGAGGTGATCAACGTCGGCAACGCCAGCCACGGCGGGCGCTACCTCTTCAGCGGCACAAAGACTTTGACGCCGGCCTTCGACGCCGCCGGCGTTTACCAGGGCGACACCGGCCAGATCAGCCGCGAGGTGGGGCCGGGGGTCAGCGTGGGCATCAACGTGCGCGGCGACCTGGCGATCAAGCCGGCCATCGATGCCCTGAGCCAACTGGCCGCCGACCTGGCGGCCGGCAATACCAACGCCGTGGGCGGTGCCGACCTGGGTCAACTGGATGCGGCGATAGACACGTTATTTAAATACCGGGCGGAGGTCGGGGCCAAATTCAACCGGCTCGAGCTGGCCGAGAACCGCCTGCAGGATCTGTCCGTCAGCCTGAACCGGCTGCAGTCGGACGTGGAGGACACCGACCTGGCGGAGGCCGGGGTGCGCCTGGCGGAGATGGAGAGCGCCTACCGCGTCGCCTTATCCGCGGCGGGGCGCATCGTCCAGCCGACGCTGCTCGACTTCCTCCGGTAGTGCCCGGTCCCTCCCGGGTTGGGAGGGGCAATTTCCCTCCGTGAGACAGGAGGCATCAAATCGTGCAGGTCAACACGCGGGCCTTCGGTCCCATCGACGTGCGGGAAGCGGACGTCCTCTTGTTCCAGGACGGTCTTTACGGGTTTGACACACTGCGACGTTTCGTGCTCATTGACATTGCGCCGGACAGCCCGTGCCGTTACCTGCAGTCCCTGGATGATCCCGATCTTTCTTTCGTTGTCGTCGATCCGTGGGCGGTATTGCCGGATTACGCGCCCGACGTTCCTGACGGAGAGTTGGCCCACCTGGGGGTCGATCGCCCGGAGGACGTCCTCTGCCTGGTCATCGCCGTGGTGCCGGAGGATGTCCGGCAGATGACGGTCAACCTGCGGGCGCCGCTGGTGATCAACCCCAAGACCAGCCGGGCCCGGCAGGTCATCCTGATCGGGGATAAGTATCCCATCAGGCACCCGGTATTCCAGGGCAAGGCTGCATCCAGGGGGAGCCGGTCGCGCCGCGGCAATCCTTCCGGAGAGGTGTCCGCCGCGGTCGCTCCCTGATGCCGGCCCGTGTGCGCCAGGGACGGCGCGCCCATATCTCGGGGTCCCCGCCCTGGCCCCTGATTCGGCGGGGATGAATTCAAGGAGGAATCCCCCGTGCTGGTCCTCACCCGCCGCCTCGATGAGAGCATCCTGATCGGTGACGATATAGAGATTAAGATAGTGCAGATCAAGGGGAGCGGCGAACACGCCCAGGTGCGCCTGGGGATCTACGAGGAGGTCCGGGAGGAAAACCGGCGCGCCGCCGGCAGCCAGCCGGACCGCCTCAAGCCGGAGGAACTGCGCGGGCTCCTTTCGCCCCGCGGAGGGGAGGATGGGTCATGAAGAAGCGCAAAGCGGTTGGGGATCAGCCGGTCGCGCCCGCGGCGCCCGTTCCGCGCCAGCCTGTTCCTGCGACGGGTGAGCAGGCGGGCCCGACGCCCGTCGAGGCATTCATGCCCCAGCCGGGGGCGGTCGCCTCCGCCGGCGCCGTCGACGAGGCCCGGCGGCTGAAGGAGATGGCCCACACCCTGCGGAACATGGGACGCTACCTGGAGGCCATGAGCCTGGTAATGGAGGGCATCAGGCTTTACCCGGAGTACACCGACCTGTACTTCCTCTTCGGCACCCTGAACATGGACCTCGGTCAGGTCCGGGAGGCCGAGCAGGCCTTCCAGGCCTGCCTGACGAAGGGGGAGGCTGCGCTTCCCTACGCGACCACCCAGGGGGTGGGGAGCTTCCTGGCCCATTACAATCTGGGTATGATCTACGAGATGACGGGGGCGCCGGAACGGGCGGCGACCCATTATTGCGAGGCGGCCCGGGCCGGCTACGCCCCGGCCGGGGTGCGGGCGCGGCTCCTGGGCAAGGTCTGCCGGATGGGGTAGGACCATGAACGTAACCAGCCGGCCCGCCCCGGCGACCCCCTCTTCGCACAGAAGCTCAAACGGAACCGCACCCGCGGCGGCACGGCGACCTATGCCCATATCCGGATGAACGCGGACGGGCGGTGTCCGTTCCTCTCCAGTGAGAAGTTGTGCCGTATCCAACTGCAGATGGGTGAAACCGCCCTCTCCCTCGCCTGCGCCACCTACCCGAGGGTCCAGAACAGGGTGGACGGACGCGTGGAGATGTCAGCGGTGGTTTCCTGTCCGAAAGCGGCCAGGCTGGCCCTGCTGAACCCGGAAGGTATCCGCTTCGTGGAATGGCGGGCTGCCAGCGTCGGCATCCGCTACGACACCCCCGGGCTTACGTCCCCATCGTTAAACAATTTCCCGGTGTCTTTCGATAAATGGAATAGGGTTCGACCGCTCGACACGGACGTCGGCGGTCGGCGTCGTCCTCTTCAGCGCAGCCGCATGGTAAGGCGCCGCCGGCGGAAAGCGCCCCGGGGGGACGGCCCTCAAAACACATCAGGGAGGATGAAGACATCATGCGTATCAACCACAACGTAAGCGCCCTCAACGCCTGGCGGAACCTCAGCACGACCAACGTCGCCCTGGGCAAAACCCTGGAGAAACTTTCCTCCGGCTACCGGATCAACAGAGCGGCGGACGACGCCGCGGGCCTGGCCATCTCGGAGAAGATGCGGGCCCAGATCGGCGGCCTGAACAAGGCGGTGCAGAACGCCCAGGACGCCGTCTCTCTCTTCCAGACGGCGGAAGGTGCGATGAACGAAGTCCAGGCCATGATTCAACGCATGCGGGACCTGGCGGTGCAGTCGTCCAACGGCACGCTGACTGACGAGGACCGGAAACAGCTGCAGAACGAGGTCGACCAGTTGCTGTCGGAGATCAACCGGATTGCCAAAAACACCGAGTTCAACACCAAGAAGCTCCTCGATGGCACGTTCAACAATGTGACGTTCCAGATCGGGCCCAATGTCGGACAGGCCCTCGCGGTGAGCATCAACGCAATGACCACGGGGGCACTGGGCAAGAGCACGGTGAACCTGACCGGGCTGTCGATCTCCACGGCGGACAAAGCCCTTTCGGCGATCAGCAAACTCGACTACGCCGTCGGTGACGTATCGAGTGAGCGGGCCAAGCTGGGCGCCATTCAGAACCGCCTGGAGTACACCATCGCCAACCTGGGTGTGGCGGCTGAAAACCTGACGGCGGCTGAGTCGCGCATTCGCGATGTGGACATGGCCAAGGAGATGTCCGAGTTCACCAAGAACCAGATCCTGATCCAAGCGGGCACGGCCATGCTGGCCCAGGCCAATGCGGCCCCGCAGTCGGTGCTGCGGCTGCTCGGCTAACAGCGGGTAGGGCATGAAGAGAAGGCCGGGCCGGGGGTTGTCTTCCGGCCCGGCACCAATTGGTTTTGAATGAAGATGAGCGTTCAGCGGGGAGGTGGCGCCTGTGCGTGTGGAATCGGTCAAAGGTTATGAGCAGAGGGTAGTCCCGCTAGTGCCGCCGCGGCAGGCGCCATCCCTCTCCGAGAACAGCCGCGCCGCGCAGGGTGGACCGCACCCGGCGTCCGAGGACCTGAAGCGGTGGAGACCGGTTTCGGAAAAGGTCGAGGCGGTGCAGGAGGAGGATGCCCGGGAGCGCCGGGTCCACCTGCGCCTGCACGAAGCGTCAGGGCGGTTGCAGATCCAAGTGCTGGACCGGCTTACCGGCGAGGTTCTGGACGCCATCCCGCCCGAGCTCATCCTGGAATTGGTGGCGGAACTGAAGCGCCTCGCGGGGCAGGCCTTCGACCGCAAGGCCTAGAAACGGCGATAGGCGGGTGTTTCGATGGGTGTTCAATTCGGCGGCTTGGTGTCCGGTTTGGACACCCTGGGTATCATCGACAAGCTGATGGCGGTCGAGCGGCGGCCCGCCGTCCTGCTCACCCAGCGCAAGGGCGCCTACCAGGTCCGCTACGACGCCTGGTCGGAGTTGGAGACGAAGCTGAACGATCTGCTTACGGCGGTCAACGAGCTCAAGGCATCGGCCACCTTCCGGAGCAGGACGGCGATGTCCACGAACGAGGCGGTGGTGACCGGCACGGCGGCCGAGTCGGCGGTCTCGGGGAAATACGCGGTCACGGTCAACCAACTGGCCCAGGCCCATAGGGTGGCCTCCGACCGGCAGACGAGCGCCAGCACCGCGCTGAACAGCTTGATCGCGGGATTCAACGGCGGGACGGTGACGATCAACGGCCAGTCCTTCATCATCAACGCTGATGACACCCTGGAAACGATCCGCGACCGCATCAACACGTCAACCCAAACCCTGGGGGTCAACGCGACCATCGTCGACAACCGCCTGGTCGTCACCCGCAACGAAACGGGTGCCACCCAGATCAGCTTCACCGACGACACGGCCAACAAGCCCCTGGAGAAGCTGGGCATCCTGACGTCCGCGGGCGCCATCAAGAACGAACTGGTGGCGGCCCGGGACGCCTCCCTGACCGTGGACCTCGTGGCCGTGACCCGGTCGAGCAACACCCTGACCGACGTCATCAGCGGTGTCACTCTGACTCTGAAGGGTACCGGGTCCTCCACGATCGAGGTCAAGAACGACGTCGACAGAACTGTCAACGCCGTCAAGGCCTTCGTGGACGCCTACAACGCCGTTGTCAACCTGATTGCCGACAAGACCGGCCAGAATGCCAAACCATTGGAGAAAGGGACCCGGTCTGACGCCTATAATGAGGATCTGCAGCAGCATCCCTTCCGAGGAGATCCTGCCGTTACCACCCTCTCCAGCCGCCTTCGGAGACTGGTGACCGACAAGGTCGCCGGCCTGACGACCCAGTACGAGGCGCTCTGGCAGGTGGGTGTCAGCTTGCCCAGCGGCGTCGAGGCGGCCAAGCAGGGCGCCATCACGCTGGACGAAACGAAGCTGCGGGACGCCCTGGCCAAGGATCCCGCCGCAGTGCAGAAGCTCTTCTCCGCCGGCACGGCCGAGGGTGACGCCGCCAACGGTGTGGCCACTCGGCTATACGCCGACCTGTATGAGTACACGAAGGCCAACGGGCTCATCGACAGTGCCCAGCAGGTCCTGCAGGTCACCATCGACCGTTACGAGGATCGGATCAAGGCGTTCAACGAGCGGCTGGAACTGAGGCGCCGGGACTTGGTACGGCGCTTCACGGCCATGGAGCAATCGCTGGCTGCGCTGCAGGCCCAGTCCCAGTGGCTGGTCGGCCAGTTCGGTGCCGCGGCGAAGGGTTGAGGTTGAACAAGGGGCATGGCTAAACAAAACCCCTTTTATTTTCGAAAAATAATGTTGACTGACGTGATCTTGCGTCAACTTTTGTGAACGGGGTGGACGGACGTGAATGACGGTCTGCGCCCGGTGCAGTGGGAAATCCTGCGCGCCCTGACCGAGTTGGGCGCCACCTACGCGGCGCCCGCCAGTTCGGAGGAGATCGGACAGCGGCTGAACCTGAATCCCTCGTACGTGCGCCGCCAGGTGCGGGAACTCATCAGCATGAACCTGGCCGCGGTACGGCGCGGCAACGGCGGCGGGTACTATCTGGTGAAAGGGGAATGGCGGAATGAGGTTGTTCGTTAATGGCGTCGAGCGGGAGGTTTCCTGCTCGGCGGATGACACCCTGCAGAGCTTTCTGGAACGGCTGGGGGGAGAGGCGCTGGCGCGGGGCGAAACGATCCTGCGGGTCACGGTGGACGGGGACGATCACTCGCAGGTGGTTGCACGGTCCGGCGCGGTCCGGGTGGGGGACGTGGGCGAGCTGGGCGTCACCATTGCCGGGCTTCGGGATCTGACCGAGGACAGCCTTGCGGAAGCCGTCGCCTACGTGCCCCGGTTGAGCCGGGGGCTGGCGGATGCCGCGCTGGCCCTCCAGCGAGGCGCCGTGGTGGAGGGGAGCGACTTGTTGCTGCAGGCGTTGGACGGGCTCGAGTGGCTGTACCAGCTCCTGTCCGGCTTGGCGCGCCTGTCGGAACTGGGCAAGGCCCCTTGGATCGATCCAGACGACGCGGAAAGGTTGCGCGCCTGGTCGCGCGATCTGGCGCAGGGCCTCGACGGGTGCCGGCAGGCCATGGAGGCTCAGGATCCGATCCTGCTGGCCGATCGCTTGGAGTATGATTTGGCCGGCCGGTTGTCCAGCCTGCCGGCGGAGATGGAGGAGCTGCGGGCCAAAGCCGCCCGCGGGTCATGACCGTGTCCCGGGGTTGGTGGGAGGAGAACTTGCGGGTGCTGCAAGCTGCCAACGCCGAATTGGCGGCGCGTGTCATGGCGGAAAGGGAGAGCGGAGCGCTGGAGCTTGCGCCGTCGGACAGCGGTTGGCCCACGGCTCGCTGGCGGGAGGGCGGTTTCGTCCACAGCTCGGTCGATCCCTGGCTGGAGGCGAGGCGGCTCGTGGAGGAGGCGGTGATCGAGGACCCCGACCTGGTCGTCGCCTTCGGCCTCGGCTTGGGCTATCACGTGCTGGAGCTGTTCCGCCGCCATCCCCGCACACGGGCGCTGGTGGTCGTCGAACCGGACACGAAAGTCATGCGGGTGGCCATGGAGGCCGTCGACCTCCGGCCGGTGCTTGGCTCCCATCGCGTCCACTGGGCGGTCGGGGCCGGCGTCGCCGGTTTCCGCCGGATGCTGAAACCGCTCTGCGACTCCCGATTCCTGCGCGGGGTGGCCTTCTTCCAGCACCCGGCCTCCGTACGGCGGGCTCCGGCCTTCTACCACGAGGCGGCCGCCGCCGTCCGCGACGCGGTGATGGACGAACTGGCGAACCTGGTGACTGTGGCGGCCTACAGCGGGGACTGGCTGGTGAACAAGCTCTACAACGTGGGCCACGTGGCCGCCAATCCGGGCGTGAGCCACCTCTTCGGCCGGTTCACCGGACGGCCGGCCATCATCGTCGCGGCGGGGCCCTCCCTGGATAAAAACGCCCACCTGCTGGCAGAAGCAAAGGGCCGGGCGGTGATCCTCTGCGTCGATACCGCCCTCAAGGCGCTCCTGCGCCGCGGGATCCGCCCGGACCTCGTCCTCTCCATCGACGGTTCCTTCCTCAACTACCGCCACTTCGAGGGCGTCGAGACAGAGGAGGCGGAGGGCATGTGGCTTGTGGCCGAACCGGCCACCCACCACCGGATTTTGGACGAATTCCGCGGTCCCAAGCTGATAGCCTCTTTCGAGACGCCGGCCATGCGCTGGCTCGAGTCGGTCACCGAGCCGAAGGGGCTCGTGGTGACCGGGGGTTCGGTGGCCACCTTCGCTTTCGGCCTGGCGGTGCGGATGGGGGCTGATCCGATCATCTTCGTCGGCCAGGACCTGTCCTATCCGGATGGAAAATGTTACGCCAGCGGGACCTACTACGCCGAGACCGGCTTCCGCATGGAGGAGCGGACGCTGCTGAGAGTGCCGGCCAACGACGGCGGCGAGGTGCCGACGCCCCCCAATATGTACACTTTCCTGAAGTGGTTTGAGGAGGCCATCGACGTCCTGCCCGGCCGGACCTTCGTCAACGCTACGGAAGGAGGGGCGCGCATCGAGGGGACCAGGGTGATGACCCTTCGGGAGGCCCTCGACCGCTACTGCGGGGAACCGGTGCCGGTGGCCGAGGTCCTGGCGGCGATACCGGCGCCGCGGCCCGACTGGGACCGGCTCCTTTGCGAGATGGAGGGGTTGCGGCGCCGGCTCCGGGAGATCGTCCGGTTGGGGCGGCGTGGGCAGCAGTTGGCCCACCGCCTCCGGGACCTGGTCGGCAGGGATTACGCCGGGGCTGTCCCCGCCCAGGTAAACCGCCTCCTGTCCGCCTTGGACCGGGTCGATCGCCGCCTCAACCTGCGGCCGGCGGAGCCCGGCTTCGACGTCCTGGTCGAGTTTCTTTACCCGTTGCTCTTCTGGCTGCAGCGGTCCATCAGATTGCGGGAGGCGGCCGCCGGCGGCGACGCCTTCCCGGAGCGCCCGGAGGAGCGGCGGGAGATCGCCGAGCGCTCGATCGTCCTCTACGCCGGCGCGGCGGTGGCGGCCGAGCGGGTGGCCGGCCTGGTGGGCGAGGCGGCGGAGCGGGTGCGGCGGATGGCGGGAGCGGAGGTGGCGGGCCGTGAGCGGTTTGCTTGAGGGGAAGAAGGTGCTGGTCACCGGCGGCACAGGTTCCATCGGGAGCGAGATCGTGCGCCAAACGCTGGCCCAGCGGCCGGCGGTGGTGCGCGTCCTCAGCCGCGACGAGGGGAAGCAATTCGAGCTGCAGCAGGAGCTGCAGGCATATACCAACGTTCGCTACCTCATCGGAGACGTCCGCGACAGGGAGCGCCTGCGGCGGGCCATGGAGGACGTCGACGTCGTCTTCCACGCCGCGGCCTTGAAGCACGTGCCCGCCTGCGAGTACAACCCCTTCGAGGCGGTGAAGACGAACGTCCTCGGGGTGCAGAACGTCATTGAAGCGGCTCTCGATGAAGAGGTCGATAGAGTGATCGCCATCAGCACCGACAAGGTGGCCAACCCGACCAACACGATGGGCGCCACCAAGCT
>DYIH01000317.1 GCA_020723785.1 Thermaerobacter marianensis | reverse complement strand
CCACGGTCCAGAGGAGATGACGGATCCCCGCCGGCAGGCATTCCGTGCGCCGCTGCTCCCCTCCCGCATTTCCCTGCGTTCCCCCCGAATACACTTGGTTCGGTGACGGACCGGGAGGCGGTGGGGGGCATGGCCGGAACGACGGTCAAGGACGAGCGACGCCCTGGGAAGGGAACGGACTCCCAAAAGCCGGCCTGGCATCGCCTCGCGGCTGCCGAGGCGTTGCGTCGGCTGGAGGCCGACCCGGTTCGGGGGCTGTCCGGCGGGGAGGCGCGTCGGCGCCTGGCGGCCTATGGCCCCAACCATCTCCCCGAGAAGGCCGGCACGCCCCTGTGGGCCGTCTTCGCCGGCCAGTTCCGTGACTTCATGGTCCTCGTTCTGCTGGGGGCGACGGCGGTCTCCTACTTCCTCGGCGAGGTGGCCGACGCCATCGCCATCGCCGCCATCGTATTCCTCAACGCCGCCCTGGGCTCGGTTCAGGAGTTCCGGGCGGAACGCTCCCTGGCCGCGCTCAAGCGCCTGGCGGCGCCGCGGGCCCGCGTCCTGAGGGATGGGCGCGCCGTGGAGGTCCCGTCGTCCGAGGTCGTTCCGGGGGACATCCTGCTCCTGTCGGCCGGCGACCGGGTGGCGGCCGATGTCCGGCTCATCGAGGCCGTCACCCTGGAGGCCGACGAGGCGGCCCTGACCGGCGAATCCCTGCCGGTGGCCAAGGCCGCCGGCCTTGCGGACGCCGCCGCCGGCCCCGCGGATGGCGCCGCCGCCAGCCCGGCGGACGCCGCCGCCGGCCCCGTGGATGCCGCCGCCGGTGGTAAAGCCAGCGAGGCCCTCGGCGACCGGCGGAACATGGCCTACCAGGGCACCGTCATCACCCGCGGCCACGGGCGGGGAGTGGTGGTGGCCACCGGGCGGGAGACCGAAGTGGGCGGCATCGCCGGACTCATCCAGGAGGCGGGGGACGAGGCCACGCCCCTCCAGCGGCGCCTGGAACAGTTGGGGCGCATCCTGGTGGCGGCCTGCGTGGGCGTCTCGGCGGCGGTGGCCGCCGGCGGGCTGCTGCGCGGCGAGGAGCCCTACGGCATGCTGCTGGCCAGCGTCAGCCTGGCGGTGGCCGCCATCCCCGAGGGGCTGCCGGCGGTGGTCACCATCGTTCTGGCCCTGGGCGTGCAGCGGATGCTGCGGCGCAATGCTATCATCCGGCGGTTGCCCGCCGTGGAGACCCTCGGCTGCGCCACCGTCATCTGTTCCGACAAGACAGAATATTCAGTTTAATTCTCTTATGATTTCTCTTCATGCTTTCTGCCGATGAGTCGCTTGCGAAGTTGCCCGGATGTCGAGTGAAGGTCGTTCAAGGAAGCTTTACAAGACGTGATCGATGGGGATCGAGCGATCGATTCCGTGCCGCCACCCACCACGGGTGGCGGTTCTGCTTTTCGGGGGAGGTGAGGCGGATGGCCGAAAGCCGCGGGGTGCAGACCATCATCCGCACGGTGAAGGACCGCTCCAACCCCTACGTCATCGTC
>DYIH01000013.1:15529-17434 GCA_020723785.1 Thermaerobacter marianensis | reverse complement strand
GCTGGAACATGACGCGCACCGTCTGGAAGAGCTGATTGATCAGCCGGATCACCATGAAGAGCACAACGGTGACCCCGCCGAGGGTTACGAGCCAGGCCACGTCGTCGCGCCCCGCCTGCTTGAGGACGCTGTAAATGACGGCCACCAGGATGCCGATGCCGGCGATCTGCCAGATGACGTCGGTGTTCAAACGCGTCCCTCCATCTCGATGGCCGGCGGGTCCCGCCTCCGGCCACCGCAGCGGTTCAAAGAACGAGCAGCACCAGCGCGATCCCGCCCAGGAAACCCAGGTGCCGAGCCAGCCGGGCGTTCCGCGCAGCCGCTGACCGAGCTTCCGCCTCGGCGGCCGAAAGGCGCTCCATGCAGAGGCGCAGGTGGCGCAGCTGGTCTTCGCGGTGAGAGCCCCCCAGACAGGGGCCGAGGGCCAGCAGGATCTCCACGTCGCCGGCTGCCCAGGCGGTGCCGGGCTCCACCCGTCGGACGGCCGCCGACCAGGCCTCGCCCGCCCCGCCCCCGCCGCCGTGGTCCAGGATTTCGGCCGCAACGGAAAAGAGTTCCCGGGCCGGCTCCCGGCCGAATCGGGCGACGCGGCGCATGGCCACGGGAAGGGGCGACGCGCCGTAGTCGATCTCCGTTTCCAGCATCTGCAGGGCCGTCCGCACAGCCTGCAATTCGGCCGGACGGCGGTGCAGGTCCCGTGCATAGACCTGTCCGAGCAATGCCGTCCCCCCCACTACCAGCCCGGCCCCGACCCAGTGGAGCAGCATCGGATCGCCCCGTCCGCAGTCGCCCCGTTGACAGGCTCGGCCTACCGCCGGCCTCGGGCTCCGGATGGAGGCGGCGGCGCTCGCGCCAGTCCCAGACCTCCTCGACGGCGCCGGCCCGCTCCCGGCGTCCCAGCCGGACCAGCCGCGTGAAGGCCGCCCCGGCCAGAAGCCCTCTCAGCGTGGGGCGGGCGGCCAGTTCGCCGGCGCTCCCTGCATGGGCCGTGGCCAGGACGCGCACGCCGCAACGCAGGGCCTCCCGGATGGCGGCCGCGTCCTCGGACCGGCCGATCTCGTCCGACGCGATGACCTGCGGGTTCATGGACCTGAGCAGCATGGTGATCGCCAGGGCCTTGGGGCAGCCGTCAAGGACGTCGGTGCGCGGCCCCAGGTCCATCCGGGGCACCCCCTGCCAGGCTCCGGCCAGTTCGGAGCGCTCGTCGGCCACGCCGACCCGCAGGCCGGGGAGACCGAGGTCCGGACGCCCGCACGAGATCTGGCGGGCCATATCCCGCAGGAGCGTCGTCTTCCCCGCACCGGGGGAAGAGAAGACCAGTGTATTGTGGGGCAACCCTCCGGCATCGATCAGCCAGGGCAGCACCCGGTCCGCGGCCCCCGGCGCCTCCCGGGCGATGCGCAGATTCAGGGAACCGATTTCTTTCAGAGTGAAGAGCCGCCCGTCGCGGAACACCGCCCGCCCGCAGATACCCACCCGGTGACCGCCCGGCAGGGTCAGGAACCCCTGCCGCAGCTCGTTCTCCCAGGCGTAAAGGGAACTGCCGCTCATCAACTCCAGGGTTTGCCAGACCTCGGCGGCCTCGACGGTATAGGCCAGCCGGGCCTCGGCCACCGGCCGGCCGTCCGGCCCCACGAAGAAGTCGCCGCCGCGGTGCACGACCATGAGCGGGCGCCCGGCGCGGAGGCGGATCTCCTCCCACGCTCCCGCTCCGGCCGGGCCGTCGGCGGCATGCCGGGCCGCCTCGGCCAGCAACCGGCGCAGGCGCGGCGCCAGGAAGACCTCGACCTCCTCGTAAGAACTCACCCGGCCCACGCCGGCCAACGGCTTGCCCCCCCACCGTCACCCCACCGGGTTTCAGCGACCCGAGGGGAATTACACTTGCTCCCATTTCTATGGGGAGGG
>DYIH01000013.1:0-15519 GCA_020723785.1 Thermaerobacter marianensis | reverse complement strand
AGTCAGGCGCCCTCCGCGGAGGGCGCCTGACTCATCGCATCACCACCGCCGGTCGGGGCCGGCAGGACTACCCGCCGACGGCCCCCCGCGGCAAATCCCCCCGCTGCGCGTCCCCCCGCTGGAGATCCACGTCCATGATGATCGGCAGGATCATCGGGCGGCGGCGGATCTTTTCATAGAGGTACTGGGAAAGGGTGTCGCGGACGGTCCCCTTGAGCGTCGACCAGTCGGTGACCCGGCGCGCCTCGCAACCGGACAAGGCTGCGGCGACGCGGCCTCTGGCCTCCTCGATCAGGGGTTCGGACTCGCGCATGTAGACGAACCCGCGGGAGACGATGTCCGGGCCGGCCATGACGGCGCCGGTTTCCTTGTCGATGGCCACGACCACGATCATGATGCCGTCCTGGGCCAACTGCCGCCGGTCCCGCAGGACGATGTTGCCCACGTCGCCGACGCCCAGCCCGTCGACCATCACGGCGCCCACCTGAATCTTGCCGGCGATGCGGGCGCCCTCCGGCGTGATCTCGAAGATGGTGCCGTTCTCCCCGACGAGGATGTTCTCCTTGGGCACTCCAGCCGCCTGGCCCAGTTCGGAGTGGTGCATCAGGTGGCGGTACTCGCCGTGGACGGGAATCAGGTAGCGGGGCCGCACCAGGCTCAACATCAGCTTGAGATCCTCCTGGGCGCCGTGGCCGGACACGTGGACCCCCGACTCGCGGCCGTGGATCACCTCGGCCCCCAGGCGGCAGAGGTTGTTGACGGTGCGGTAGACCAGGGCCTCGTTGCCGGGAACCGGGGAAGCGGCGATGATCACCGTGTCGCCCGGCAGGATTTCCACCCAGCGATGCTCGCCGGTGGACATCCGCGACAGGGCCGACATGGGCTCGCCCTGGGTGCCGGTGGTCAGGACGACGAGCCGTTCGGCGGGGTAGCGCCGAATCTCCTCCACGCCGATCAGCGTCCCTTCGGGCACGTGAAGATAGCCCAGCTCCAGGGCGACCTGGACGGTGTTCTCGATGCTGCGCCCGACGATGGCCACCTTGCGGCCGTGTTCGATGGCGGTGTCGATGACCTGTTGGATGCGGTGGACGTTGGAAGCGAAGGTGGCCACGATGACGCGGCCCCCGGCGCGGGCCACGATCTTGTTCATGGCCGCGCCGACGGTCTTCTCCGACGGCGTGAAGCCCGGCCGGTCGGCGTTGGTGCTGTCGGCGAGCAGCACCAGCACGCCCTCGTTGCCCAGCTCGGCCAGGCGGTGGAAGTCGGCCACCTGCCCGTCGACCGGCGTGTGGTCGAACTTGAAGTCGCCCGTGTGGACGATGGTGCCCAGGGGGGTGCGGATGGCCAGGCCGACGGCGTCGGCGATGCTGTGGTTGACGCGGAAGGGCTCCACCCGGAAGCAGCCGGCCTGGATCGACTCGCCCGGCCGGTAGGAACGGGAGCCGGGGGGCAGGTCCAGGTTGTGTTCCGAGAGCTTCTCCCTGACCAGGCCCAGGGCGAGAGGGGTGCCGTGAATGGGCACCTCCATCTCCCTGAGCAGGTACGGGATTGCACCTGTATGGTCCTCGTGCCCATGGGTGAGGCACAGGGCGCGCACCCGCTGCCGGTTCTCGAAGAGGTAGGTCATGTCCGGGATGACGATGTCCACCCCGGGCATCTCCGCGTCGGGAAAGGAGAGTCCGGCGTCGATGACGAGGATGTCGTCGCCGCTTTCGATGACCATCATGTTCTTGCCGATCTCCCCCAACCCGCCCAGGGGCATGATGGCCACGCGGTCTTTGTTTTTCGATTTGGCGATCTCCGTGCGACCTCCTTAACAGTCTCGCGCTGCCCGTCCCATGCGCAAAACGATATGTAAACCCTTTCCCCGCGCCGGCCTGGGAAAGGGCAGGAACACCATGGCATCGACCGAACGTGCTTCCCTTGGCATCCATTATACGCGGTCGGCGGCGGCGGCACAAGGCGCGGTTCGGCCCTCCAAAACGTAATCGTTGTTCCAATGCCGGTTGCCGAATTGTGTCGCACTTGGAACCGAAAGTTCTTTCCCGTTATTCCGGAAGGACGGTACCGATCGTCATCCTGGACCAAAAGAAGAGGTTTGTGTATCGGATATGTGCTTGCCGACGACAAAGTCTCAGGACGGAGTCAGCGTGATCTGGTTCCGGACCAAGCGGCCGTCAATGGAAGGCGAAACAGCAAGAGTCCTGGAGCAGCCATTGCCCCACGGCGAAAAACCAGTTCGCCAAAATCCTTATCGAACGTCAGCAGAATGCGTCCTTCTGCCCGCGCAACCGCAAGAACCTGTTCATCCGTGCTTCCCGGTGCTTCCATCCGCACCCATCTGACATCGTGACCGGTGTCACGGAGGGCATTCACGGCGGCCCCTGGAAAGTTCTCGTTAGCCAGGAAGCGCATCGCTCAGATCTCCAGAAGATAGACCCGTTCACCATGGAGAATCTCGCTCGCATAGGCCAAACAGGCCCGTAGGTCCTCCCTGGTCAGGCCCGGGTAGTTGGTTATAATTTGCTCTTCGCTCCAACCATTCGCCAGGAGATCGAGGATGAACTCGACAGCCAGACGCGTACCCTTGACCACCGGTTTTCCTACCAACACCGCCGGGTCGATCACGATCCTATCTTTCCATACCATGGCCCGCTACCCCCTATCTCAATGTTTTTGCTTATAGCTCACGCGCTATCGCACTCACTCGTAATATTTCAAAGTCGGGTGGTTCACCCCTTGCAAGACGCCACCAAACGGCGGGCATTTCGCGCCAGATCAACCTCCGCCCGGTGTAAGTCCGCGGTGATCGCGTAGGCGGGCATAACGGCGGCATCGTCCACGAATCGGCAACCTCCGTCTGCACAATGCGGCGTGCGATGCCTGGCGTGGACGAGTTCCCCGGTAATAGCTTTGGAGAGCCAGGACCTCGATCTCGCCCTCCCAGCCGCCCTTCTCCCGTCAACCGAACCTCACGTTGGTCGGATCCTCGCCGGGTGGGAATGGCCGGCATCAACCCTCCACCCTCGCCACCGCCTCCACCGCTAGCAAGCCCGCCGCGGCCATCGCCTGGCGCACCGCTTCCTCCTCCTTCGGCGTCGGCGGCACCAGCGGCAGGCGGTACCCGCCGGGGTCGAAGCCGGCCAGGCGCAGGGCGGCCTTCACCGGGATCGGGTTGGTGGTGACGAAGAGGGCCTTGAAGAGAGGCATCAATTGCAGGTGGATGCACCGGGCCTCGGTCGTGTCGCCGCGCTCGAAGGCCTCAATCATCGCCCTGATCGGACCGGCCGCCACATGGGCCGCCACGCTGACGACGCCGGCGCCGCCGACCGCCAGGATCGGCAGCGTCAGGCTGTCGTCGCCGCTGTAGATCACGAAATCGTCCGGGGTCAGGCGGCGGATCTCGGAGACCTGGTCCAGGCTGCCGCTGGCCTCCTTGATGGCCACGACGTTGTCGATGGCCGCCAGGCGCGCCACCGTGTCCGGCGCGATGTTGGCGCTGGTGCGCCCGGGGACGTTGTAGAGCATCACCGGGAGGCGCGTGGCCCCGGCCACCGTCCGGAAGTGCTGGTACAGCCCCTCCTGGGGCGGCTTGTTGTAGTAGGGCGTGACGAGCATGACGCCGTCGGCGCCGGCGGCCTCGGCCCGCCGGGTCATCGCGACGCTGGCCCGGGTGTCGTTGGTGCCCGTGCCGGCCCAGACGAAGACCCGGTCGCCGACCGCTCGGACCACCGTCTCGAAGAGGCGCACCTTTTCCTCATCCTCCAGGGTGGGCGACTCCGCCGTGGTGCCCCCTACCAGTATGCCGTCAGAGCCTGCGTCCACCAGGCGCCGGGCCAAGTCGGCCGCCCGCCCGTGGTCCACCGAGCCGTCGCGGTTGAACGGGGTGACCATCGCCGGGATGACCTTGCCGAAGGGTTTCATCTTTGCATTCCCCCTGTCAAAGGCTTGCGAAATGACGGGCGTCCCGGACCGGACGGAAACGGCCTGCCGGAAGCAACGCCCTCGAAAACCATTGTATCCTGTTTCGATTCGATCGGGGAAGCGTCCGGGCGCCACCCCTGCATCGCAGGGCGAGGAAGTGATCGTGGACCATGCGGGGAAAGCCGGTCGCCATCTTCCGCCCGCTGAGCTAGGACGACATCGAGGAAGAACGATTCGGGGCTGGATGCGTAGCGGCCGCCCCGCCAGCGTCGTCGGTATCGGGATTTCGCAACGCGCTCCTGGTCTAGTTGCCCAACCCGAACCGCGCGTGCAGCGCCCGCACCGCCCGGTCCATGTCTTCCGCCCTGACCAGGCAGGAGATGGTCGTATGGGAGTCGGCCGTCTGGAGGATCTCCACGCCGGCCTGGCTCATGGCCTCGACCACGCCGGCCATCACTCCCGGCACCCCCCGCATCCCGGTCCCCACCACCGATACCTTGGCGCAGCCGGGCCGCAGCTGGACCTGGAACCCCTTTTGTTCGAGGATGGCCTTGGCCTGTACCCCGGCCTCCTCCGGGACGATGAAGGACTTGCGGTCCGGGGAGACGTTGATCAGGTCCACGCTGATCCCCGCCTCCGCCAGAGAGCGGAAAACGTGCACGTCGGCCTCACCCCGCTCGGCGGCCGGCGGCACCACCGATACCTGGGCGACACCGGGCCGCTGGGCCACCGCCGTGACGGTGTGGCCGTTGCGGAAGACCGGACGGCTGTCCGCCGTCTCGAACGCGTGGGTCACCAGGGTGCCGGGCGCGTCGGAGAGCGTGTGCCGCACCCGCAGGGGCAGGTTGGCCCGCATCGCCAGTTCCACGGCCCGGGGGTGCAGGACCCGTGCCCCCTCGTTGGCCATGTTCAAGATCTCCTCGTAGGACATGACCTGCAGCGTGCGGGCCTCGGGGACGATGCGGGGGTCGGCTGTCTTCACGCCGTCCACGTCGGTGAAGATCTCCACCACCTCGGCTCGCAGTGCCACGCCGAGGGCGGCCGCCGTCGTGTCGCTGCCGCCGCGCCCCAGGGTGGTGATGTCCCCCGTCTCGGCCACGCCCTGGAACCCGGCCACCACCACCAGGTCGCCCCGTTCCAGGTGGCGGACCAGGTGATCGGGCTGCACCCGCAGGATGCGGGCGTCGCCGAAATTCCTGTCGGTGATGATGCCCGCCTGGCCCCCAGTGAGGACGGCGGCGTTCTTCAGGCCGGCGCGCTTGAGGGTGTTGGCCGCCACCACCGCCGAGATGACCTCGCCGCAGGAGATGAGCAGGTCGAGTTCGCGGGGCGCGGTGTCCTGGTAGACGCCGCGCGCCAGTTGGATCAGGGTGTCGGTGGCATAGGGGTCGCCGGCCCGCCCCATGGCCGAGACGACGAGCACCGGCCGCACCCCCTGTTCCACCGCTTCCCGAACGCGCTGCACCATGGCCTCCCGGGTTTCCGGCGTCGCCAGGGAGGTGCCGCCGAATTTCTGAACGACGATGCGCATGCCGCTTCTCCCCCAGATGGCGTAAGCGCTGCGCGGAGATCATTCGTGGCGAGGGAGCCGCTTCTTTACAGCATTCCCTCGCGGAACATCGTCTCTGCGATCTGCACGGCATTGGTGGCCGCACCCTTGCGCAGGTTGTCGGCCACCACCCAGAAGGAGAGGCCGTTCTCCAGGGCCAGGTCTTCCCGGATGCGGCCGACGAAGACCTCGTCCCGGCCGGCGGCGTCCACCGGCAGGGGATAGACGTTATTCTGGGGATCGTCCCGGACGACGACGCCAGGCGCCCGGCGCAGGGCCTCCCGGGCCTCGTCCGCCGGGAGGGGATGTTCCGTCTGGACGGTGACCGCCTCGGAATGGCCGATGAACACCGGCACGCGGACGGCCGTGGCCGTCACCGGCAGGTCCTCGTCGGCGAAGATCCGGCGCGTCTCCCGCACCAGCTTCATCTCCTCCAGCGTGTAGCCGTTGGCGTCGAAGCTGTCGATATGCGGCAGGCAGTTGAAGGCGATCTGGTGCGGATAGACCTGCCGCGTCAGGGGCTTCTCGTCCAGGGCCTGGCGGGTCTGCTCCCGCAGTTCCGCCATGGCGTCGACGCCGGTGCCGGACACCGACTGGTAGGTGGAGACGATCACCCGCCGCAGGCCGGCCCGCTCCCGGATCGGCTGCAGGGCCACCACCATCTGGATCGTGGAGCAATTGGGGCTGGCGATGATGCCCTTGTGGCCCTTGAGATGATGGGGGTTGACCTCGGGCACCACCAGGGGGACCTCAGGGTCCATCCGGAAAGCGTTCGACTTGTCGATGACCACCGCGCCCCGGCGCGCCGCCACCGGCGCCAGTTCCCGGCTGGCCTCGGTGCCCACGGCCATGAAGACGAGCTCCGCCCCGTCCAAGGCGTCCGGCGACGTTTCCTCGACCACCAGTTCCTCGCCCCGGAACGCCACACGCGTCCCCGCCGAACGTTTGGTAGCCATCAGCCGCAGTTCGGAAACCGGGAACCGCCGCTCCTCCAGCAGGCGGACCACCTGCGTCCCTACGGCGCCCGCCGCGCCTACCACCGCCACCTTCAACCCGCGCACCGCCATACCCCCACCCTGTCGTAAAATGTAGCGCCGGCTGCCTCCTGTGGACCCCATCGGGAGGGCGGTGCGACATCGAAACATTGCACCGCATCCCATTTACCCAAAGGTTCGTTGAGCGTCAACCATCGCATCACGAAGGGTGTAGCGGTGACGCGACGGGGGCGCGAAGGATGGCGCCGCGCTACACCCAGGGTACCAATAACGGCTGGTGCTGTCGACCCTCCAGCGCCGCCAACACCGTCGGCACCAAGAGATCGAGATGCGCAACAAGAGAATTTGGCTTTTCTGTCGGATTATCCTGCCCGAAGGGAACGAAGTAAACATTTTTGGTGTTGAGCAGGGCGACCCAGTTCTTGGCGTTGAGCCCGAGCCCGTCGTTGGTGCTGATGGACAGCACCACCGGGCGCTGGTTGCGCAGGGTCGATTTCACCGCCATGGCCACGGGGGAATCGGTAATGGCGTTGGCCAGGCGGGCCAGGGTGTTGCCGGTGCAGGGCGCCACCACCAGGGCGTCGAGGGTCTTCTTCGGCCCCAGGGGCTCAACCTCGGGCAGCTCCCGCAGCGGCTCGCGCCCCGTGATCTCCCTGAGCCCCGCCCGCCACTGCTCCGGGGCCCCGAAGCGTGTTTCCACGGTGTCCACGGTGTGGGAAATGATCGGGATGATTTCGGCCCCCTCCGTTTTCAATTGTCGAAGGGGGTCGAAAATCTGCTCCAAAGTGCAGTGGGACCCTGCCAGGGCGAACCCGATCGTTTTTCCGTGCAGGCGCACGGCCCTTCCCTCCTTGATTCAGCTCCGGCGCCGGTGCCTTGTGTGGAGCGGTGCGTCAAGCGTCCACTACAACCCCTGAAGGGTGTTGCAGGATTCCATGACGGTATGCCAGACCACCTCTCCCAGGTATCGTCCAGCCGTTCGCGGGGCCACCTTGCCGGGCAGGCCGGGAAGGAGGAAGGCCTTCCGCCCGAACCCTTCCGCCGCCGTGAAGTCCGTGCCCCCCGGCGCCGACGCTATGTCGAGGATGACCACGTCCCGCCGCGTCCGGCCCAGCACGACCCGGTCCAGGACCAGGGCCGGCACGGTGTTGAAGATGAATTCCGCCTCTTCGACGGCTTCGGACAGGTCGGAAAATGGCCGGGCACGGTGCCCGGCGGCGACCGCGCGGGCCAGGCCGGCGGCATTGCGGTCCAGAACGGTCACCCGCGCGCCGAGGCCCTGCAGGGCGCGGGCCAGGGTCTGGCCGGTGCGCCCGAAACCCAGCACGAAACAGGAACTCCCGAAGAGGGTGACGTCCGATTCCTCCATCGCCTTTTGAACAGCGCCCTCGGCGGTGGGAATCGCGTTCAGGATGGCGAAGTCGTCGCGTTCCAGGAGGTCCACGAGCCGGAAGCCGCGCTCCGCGGCCCGCTGTTGCAGCCAGTCGTTGGCCCAGCCGATGAAGAACAGCGTTCCGGGCGCGATCTTCTCGATCACCGTGTCGGTCAGCCAGAGGCCGGGCACCCCCGGCGGGCCGTACAGGTGGTTGTCGGCGTCCAGGCCCCGCACGGGCCCCACGATGACCTGGGCGCCGTCCACCGCCTCGGCCAGGCTGCGGGCGCGCATCGCCCCGGTCAGCCCCTCGACGTGCGGCGGGCCGAACACCCGCACCGCGGCGCCACGTTCAAGGAGATAAACGGCGGCCGCGCTCTCCCGGCGGTCCCCCCCAATCACGGCCACATCCAGAATCCGAGCGGAATGGCGCATTCCGGCCTCACCCGGTATCAGTATATAGACGCCGAATTCAGACCGTGAAGAGGGGGCAAGCTATGCATTCAGAAAATTTGAGGGCTTTGTGGACAGGTTTCAGGATAAGAGGTCGGCCAGGTCATAAACGACGCGGTCGATTTCCATGACGCGCCGCACGGCCAGCACGACGCCGGGCCCGAAGGAGGCGCGGCTGATGGAGTCGTGCCTGATGGTCAGTGATTCCCCCGTCCCGCCGAAGATGACCTCGTGGTGGGCGACGAAGCCGGGAAGGCGCACGCTGTGGACGGGGACGTTGTGATGGCCGCGCTCGGCGAGGCGCTGGGCGAGGCGCAGGGCGGTCCCGGACGGGGCGTCAACCTTGGTCTGGTGGTGCTTCTCGATGATCTCCAGGTTGGGGAAAACCTCGGCCGCCCGCAGGATGAACTCCGCCAGCAGCATGATCCCGAAGGAGAAATTGGGGATGACCGCCGCACCCAGCCCGCGCCGGGCGCACTCCTGCTCCAGCCGCTGGATCTGCTCGGCGGGGATGCCCGTGGTGCCGACGACGGGCCTGACCCCCCGGGTCACCGCCGCCAGGGCGTGGGGGCCGGCCACGTGGGGGGCGGTGAAGTCGACCAGCACGTCCGGCTGGTGCTCGGCCAGCACGGCGTCCAGGTTGTCCGACACCGGGATGCCGAGAAAACCGGTGCCGAGGGCCTGGCCCAGGTCGCTGCCCGCGCTCCGCCGCGCCACCGCCGCCACCACCTGGATGTCGTCCTCGCCCAGGAGGGCCTGGGTCACGGCACTGCCGGTCTTCCCCGTCGCGCCCGCCGCCACCACGCGGATTTTCGCCAACGCCATCGCCCCCGCCGCCCCACCCCATCGGAGCGGTGATCCGATGGGGACCCCGATGAATGCTGGAACCAACCTGGATTATCTTATACCGCAGGGGCCGAGTTGTACAGGGGGAGGCGGCGTTGCCGTCAACAAGCCCGTTCAAGCCACCGATGGGGACGGCGCGGCGGTGGAGCCGCCGGACTCGTCCTCCGAAGCAGCGGGCCGTTCGGCGGGAGCCGCCGCCCCGAACTGCTGGGCGTAGAGTCGGGCATACAACCCGCCGCGGGCGAGGAGTTCGGCGTGGGTGCCCCGCTCGACCACCCGGCCGCCGTCGAGGACCAGGATGACGTCGGCTTTCAGGATCGTCGACAGGCGGTGGGCGATGACCAGGCTCGTGCGACCGACCATCAGGCGTTCGAGGGCCTCCTGGACGAGGCGTTCCGATTCGGAGTCGAGGGCCGAGGTGGCCTCGTCGAGGATGAGGATGCGCGGGTTCTTCAGGATCACCCGGGCGATGGCCAGGCGCTGCTTCTCGCCGCCGGACAGGCGGTAGCCGCGTTCCCCGACCACGGTGTCGTACCCTTCCGGCAGGGCGGCGATCACGTCGTCGATGTGGGCGGCCCGGCAGGCGGCCGCCAGTTCCTCGCCGGTGGCGTCGGGCTTCGCGTACAGCAGGTTCTCCCGGACCGTGCCATGGAAAAGGAAGGTCTCCTGCGTGACCATGCCGATCTGGCGGGCCAGCGATTCGAGGGTCACGTCCCGGATATCGTGCCCGTCGATGGTGATGCGGCCGGCGGTCACGTCGTAAAGGCGCGGCAGCAGGTAGGTGATCGTCGTCTTGCCCGCCCCGCTGGGGCCCACCAGGGCCGCCAGCTGGCCGGGCTCGATGGCGAAGGAAACCCCGGCCAGGGCCGGGGCGGCGTCCGGCCGGTAGGTGAAGAACACGTCCTCGAAAGCGATCCTCCCCCGCAGCTCCGGCAGTTCGGAGGCCCCCGGCCTGTCCCGGATCTCCACAGGCAGGTCCAGGTATTCGAAGATGCGGCGGAACAGGGCCAGCGACGTAAACAGCTCCACCTGGACGTTCAGCAGCATGGAGGCCGGACTGTAGAGGCGTCCCAGCAGGGCCACGAAGGAAACGATCGAGCCCGGCGTCAGGTCGCCGCGGATCGCCAGCCAGGCCCCGTATCCATAAATCAGGGCCGGCCCGACGGTTCCGAACAGGCTCAGCCACATGAAGAACCAGCGTCCAACCAGCGACTGGCGGATCTGCAGGCGCATCAGTTCGCGGTTGCGGGCCACGAACCTGGCCTGCTCGTCCCGCTGGCGCGTGAAGGCCTTGACCAGGAGGGCGCCGCCGATGCTCAACGTCTCGTGCATCAGGTTGTTCAGTTCGGCCAGCTTGGCCTGCGCCTCGCCGGCGATACGCTGGCGCAGCTTGCCCACCCGCCGCGTCGGCAGGATGAACAGGGGCAGGACGGCGACGGAAACCAGGGCCAGGCGCCAGTTGATGGTGAACATCATGAACAGGGTGCTGGCCACGGTGAGGGCGTTGGTGGCCGTCATGACCATGGTCACGGTGACCACCTGCTGGACGCCGTTGACGTCGTTGGTGACGCGGGACATGATCTCGCCCGTCTTGGTGTCGGTGAAGAAACGCAGGGACATGGACAGCAGCCGGGCGTACATCTGGTTGCGCAGGTCGAACATCACCCGCTGGCCGACCAGGGTGCTCAGGTAGTTCTGCCCGACGAACGCCAGCCCGCTGCCGAGCGACGCCAGGATCATGCCCCCCACCAGCATGGCGAGCAGGCGGACGTCGCCGGCCGGGAGCGAGCGGTCGAAGACGTCGCGGACCAGCAAGGGCGGGATGAGGCCAAGCAGGGAGTTCAGGCCGATGGCCCCCAGCGTCAGCAATGCGTACCCTGAATAAGGACGAAAGTAAGAAAGGATGCGGAGGATGATCGCCCGGTCCAGCGGCGGCCGGTCCCGGGGCGCGGTGAGGTTCATGTCGTGCCATTGCCTGGTGGTGTTGCCCGGCATCATCAGGTTCATTTACAATAAACACTAACACAATTCATGGCCAGCCGAAAGGGACCCGGAGAAGGCCTCCGGGTCCCTTTCCGTCGGCTCGAGCGATTATCGGCTTAGCGGCGGGCGCCGTCGCCGGCGAATTTCTCGACCTCGTTGGCGCCCTGATTCTGAAGAATCTCCCGGGCCCGGTCCGCCTTGCCGTCAGCCTCGACGACGGCCAAGTAGCGGCCTTCCTTGACCCGCTGCTCCAGCTCGCGGCCCCGGTTTTCGGGAATGCCCCAATCGACGAGGGCGCCGGCCACACCGCCCGTGGCCGCCCCGCCCAGGGTCGCCGCCAGCGGTCCCACGGCCACCAGGGGACCGATGCCGGGAATGGTCAGGGCGCCGGCCGTCGCCAGCAGCCCGACCGTCGCGCCGATCCCGGCGCCCCAGGCGGTTCCGGTGCCCAACCGGGCGCCGTCCCCCTCCCGGGCCTCATCCCTGCGGCCCACGACCGAGATGTCCCGATCGTTGAAACCTGCCCGCTTCAGGGCCTCCAGCGCCTTTTCGGCCTGGTCCCGCTCCTTGAAAACGCCCACCACCGAAGTCTTCGCCATCATCGCCACCTCCGGGATTCATTCACCGATAGCGTGGCCCGTGGCGCAAAAAACATTCAGGGTCGCTGCTCGATTTCGATCAGGACGACTTCCGGACCGATGCGCTTGATGGCCTCCCAGGGAACGGTCACGGCGCCGCCGAGCCCCAGCCAGCCGGCCAGCCGCCCGCGGCGCGTCAGGACAAGGCTGGTGATGCGCCCCGTTGCCGGGTCGAGGACCAGTGCGGCGTCGGCGACCCGTCCCAGGCGTTCCCCGTCGTGGAGGTTGATGATGTCCTTCCCGGCCAGTTGGCTCCAGCGCACCGAACACCCCGCCCGTTCCAGGGGTTCCCATGACCCGTCACCGGTCATTCTATGCGCGGCCGGCCCCGCCCATGCGGCCCGGCTCCCCGGCGCTCCCCCGCCGGCGCGGGCCGGCCAACGGATCAGGCCTGAGGCACGAAGTCCAGCTCCGGCACCGCCGGCACCAAGCCGCGTTCGTGGCCGCGTTTCAGGATGAGGGCGATGGCCTCGCGGCCGTCGGCGCCCATGTCCACCGTCCGCTCGTTGACATACATCCCCACGAACCGGTCGGCGACATCCCGGTCCAGACCGCGGGCGTACCGGAGGGCGTGGGTCAGGGCGTCCTCCCGGTGGGCCAGCGCGTACTCGATGCTCTCGCGCAGGTAGCGGGACACGTCGGCCATCAACCGCCCGCCCAGGTCGCGGCGCACGGCGTTGACCCCCAGGGGCAGGGGCAGGCCGCCCGTGTCGGCCCGCCACCACTTGCCCAGGTCGGCGACGGGGTGCAGGCCCCATTCCCCGTGGCTGAGCTGGCCTTCGTGGATGATCAGGCCGGCGTCCACCCGGCCGTCCCGGACGGCCTCCATGATCGTGTCGAAGGGCATGATCACCGGCTCGAAGTCGTCCAGGTACAGGTGCAGGGCCAGGGTCGCCGTCGTCAGCCGTCCGGGGACGGCGATGCGCCGGCCCCACAGCCACGCCGGGTCTTCCGGCTCCCGCGTCACCACGATCGGGCCGTAGTCCTCGCCCATGCTGGCGCCGCTGGGCAGCAGGGCGTACCGCCCGGCCACGTACGGGTAGGCGTGGACGGAGATGGCCGTGACCTCCAGCCGCCCCTCCAGCGCCCACTGGTTCAGGGTCTCGATGTCCCGAAGCAGGTGCTCGAAGACCAGGTTGCCCGTTTCCACCTTGCCGGATGCCAGCCCATAGAACATGAAGGCATCGTCGGCGTCGGGGCTGTGCCCGAGGCGAATCAAAGTCTTTTTCTCCATCGCCGGCTCCGCCACGAATCTTCCCTCCCTCGTCAGTACACCCGCACCATCTCATACGCCGTGCTGCGCTGGGCCGGCACGTACCCGGCGTCGCGGATGAGGCGGACAAGGCCGTCGCGGTCCATGCGGAAGCCGGCGCCCGCCTGACGCACCACGTTCTCTTCCATCATCGTGCCGCCCATGTCGTTGCAGCCGAAGGCCAGCGCCAGCTGCCCGACATGGGGGCCCTGGGTCACCCACGAGGCCTGGAGGTTGGGCACGTTGTCCAGGAACAGGCGCGAGACGGCCACCAGCCGCAGATACTCGTAGGCCGTGGCCTGGCGCGCCACCGGCAGGCGCGTGTTGGCGCTCTGGAAGCTCCAGGGGATGAAGGCGCGGAACACGCCCTGCCCGTCGGCGAAGGCGGCCCTCGTCCGGTCCTGCAGGTCGCGGATCACCGCCAGGTGGCGGACGCGTTCGGCAGGCGTCTCCACGTGGCCGAACATCATCGTCGCCGTGGCCTTCAGCCCCACCTCGGCCGCCGCCTCCATGACCTCCACCCATTCGCCGACGCCGATCTTGCGCGGGCTGACGCGCCTGCGCACCCGCTCCACCAGGATCTCGGCCCCGCCACCCGGCAGGGAGGCCAGGCCGGCCACCTTCAGCTCCTCCAGCACACGGCGGACAGGAAGGCCGTAGAGCCGGGCGAAATTCTGGATCTCGGGCGCCGAAAACGAATGGACCGCCACCTGGGGATACCGCTCGCGGATGGCCCGCACCATGCCCAGGTAGTAGTCGAAGGGCAGGTCCGGGTGCAGGCCGCCCTGGATGAGCACCTGGGTGCCGCCGATGGCCGCCAGTTCGTCCACCTTGGCCAGTATCTCGTCGTGCGAAAGGACGTAGGCGTCGGCCGCCCCCGGTTCGCGGTGGAAGGCGCAGAACCTGCAGCGTGCGGTGCAGACGTTGGAGTAGTTGATGTTCCGGTCGACCACGAAGGTCACCAGGCCGCCGGGGTGCAGCCGGTCGGCCACCCGCCGAGCGGCCAGGCCCAGGGACGGGAACTCGGCCTCCGTCAACAGCCGCAGCCCCTCGGCCTCGGTCAGCCGCTCCCCGGCCAGGGCCTTCTCCAGGATCGCTTCGCAGCCGGCTTTCGCGGTCACGCTAGCCGCGGACGGCACGGGCCGCCACCCCCTGAGCCGCCGAAGCGCCGCCTCCGGCGGCACGATCCTCGCCGGCAGCCAGGACCAGGAAGCGGTCCAGGCCGCGGTGGTGGGCTTCATTCCACGAATAATCCAAACAACGGTAGAAATAGTCCTCCACCCGCTCGACCGGCAACCCCCGCCGGGCCGCCAGCTCGGGGATGCGTCCGGGCAGGGCCGCCCGCCCCGCAACCAGCGCCCGGGACAGAGTCTCGGCGACCGCCGCCGCCAGGGCGGGGTGCTCCCTGACCCAGGCTCGCCGCGCCGTCCAGGTCGAGAAGACCATCGGCAGGCCGGTCCAGGCGAACCAGGCCGCGCCCAGGTCGGTCCAGACCAGGTCGGGGTGGTGATGCCGGGCGAGCAGCGCGGCGTCGCCGATGATCAGAGCGGCGTCGGCCGCGGCCAGGACGGCGGGAAGGTCCGGCGGGCCGCCGGCCTCCGGCGGATGGCCGGGCCAGGGCACGAACCGGGGCGCCACCCGCCAGGCGTGGCGGGCCAGGATGCGCAACAGGGCCACCGACGCCGCCGAGTTCGGGGGTAGGGCCACGGCGCGCCCACCCAGAGCCTCGGCCGGAACGCGGCTGGCCAGCAGGACGCTCCCCACCGGGCCGGTGGACGCGACGGCCGGTCCCAGGGTCTCCAATTCACACGGGTAGTGGGCCAGGAGCACCGACGACGAAGGGGACACGTCCAGGCGTCCGGCCAGGAGCATCCTGTTCAGGGCCACAGGATTGCCTCCCCCGGCCACGAGCCGCAGGGGAGGTAGCGATTCGCCGCGGGCCGCCAGTACCTCCAGGCCGAGGTAGACGGGATAGGTGTTGAGGAAGTCCAGGTGCCCCAGGCGTACGGCGGCCCCCCGGCCGGTGGCGTGCCGGCCGCTCATGCCGTCACCCCGACCGGCCGGTAGAGGCTGTCCCGTTCAACGGGGCGCCGGCCCAATTGTTCGATCAGGAAAACCAGGTCGCCGGCCCCCTGGGACCGGGGACTGGTGGAGCCGACGGCGTGGTAGATCCTCTCCTCCCGCACCGTCCCGTCCAGGTCGTTGGCCCCGAAGGCCAGGGCCAGTTGGGCCAGCTTGGGCGTCATCACCACCCAGTAGGCCTTGATGTTCCGGAAGTTGTCCAGGAGCAGGCGCGACACGGCCACCACCCGCAGCATGTCGTACCCCGTCGGGCCGGGCAGGCGGCGCAGTTCGCCCAAAGGCGTGTTCTCTGGGTGGAAGGCCAGGGGCACGAAGCACTGGAACCCGCCCGTCTCGTCCTGCAGGTCCCGCAGGGCCAGCAGGTGGTCGACCCGCTCATCGGGCGTCTCCACGTGGCCGAAGAGCATGGTGGCGTTGCTCCTGAG
>DYIH01000315.1 GCA_020723785.1 Thermaerobacter marianensis | reverse complement strand
GCCCGCAAGCAGTACGACGAGGCCAAGCGCCTGGACGAGCAGGTCAAGGCGCGCCAGAAGGAGCTGGAGACGGCCACCGAGCGCTGGAGGAAGGAGAAGGGCGTCACCTCCCCCGAGGTGACCCGCGCCCATATCGCCGAGATCGTCTCGCGTCTGACCGGCATCCCGGTCACCGAGCTGACCGAGGAGGAGCGGGCCCGCCTGCTGAACATGGAGGAGCGGCTGCACGAGCGGCTGGTCGGCCAGGAGGAGGCGGTGCGCGCCGTCAGCGACGCCGTGCGCCTCGCTCGGGCCGGCCTCAAGGAGGGCCGCCGGCCCATCGCCACATTCCTGTTCCTCGGCCCCACCGGGGTGGGCAAGACGGAGCTGGCCAAGGCCCTGGCCTGGGTCGTCTTCGGCGACGAGGACGCCATGGTGCGCATCGACATGAGCGAGTACATGGAGCGGCACACCGTCTCCCGCCTGGTCGGCGCGCCGCCCGGCTACGTCGGCTACGAGGAGGGCGGCCAGCTCACCGAGCGGGTGCGCCGCCGCCCCTATTCCGTCGTGCTATTGGACGAAATCGAGAAGGCCCACCCGGACGTGCACAACATCCTGCTGCAGGTCTTCGACGACGGACGCCTCACCGATGGCAAGGGCCGGGTCGTCGACTTCGGCAACACGATCATCATAGCCACCTCCAACCTGGGCGCCGACCTGATCCAGGCCCAGCTCGCCCTGCCCGAGGCCGCCCGCAAGTCGTACGAGGCGCTGAAGGAGGACCTGATGGGCATCCTCCGCCGCCACTTCCGGCCCGAGTTCCTGAACCGCATCGACGAGGTCATCGTCTTCCACGCCCTGGACCGCGAACAGATCCGGCGCATCGTCCGCCTGCAACTGGACCGGGTGGCGGGGACGGCGCGGGGTCAGGGTGTGGTGTTGACGTTTGACGACACGCTGTTGGATCACCTGGCCGAGGTGGGCTACCAGCCCGAGTTCGGCGCGCGGGAACTGAAGCGGCGGATCAAGTCGGAGGTGGAGACGAAGCTGGCACGCGAGATGCTGGCCGGCAACGTGGCCGCCGGCGACGCGGTGCGGGTGCGCTACGACCGCGAGACGGGCGTGGTGGTGGAGAAGCAGGTGCCCAGCGCGGTGGAGGGGTGAGGCGAACAGGGAATTACAATACGCCGGGATCGCCTTCGGCGAGCGCCCTCAGCCGCTCGAACTCGTCGGCGCAGCCGGTTTCCGCGCACAGGGTTGCCAACAGGCGGAAGTCGATCCGCCCGCGATGGGCCGCCATCAGCATCCGCGCCCATTCCGCCGATGAGGCGTCCCGCCAGTGCTTGGCGGCGTTGATCCGGTCGCGGATGATGTCCTCGAGCGAGAGCAGGGACACTTCAAGCCCGTCGATTTCGACGGTCACCAGCCGCTCCATCTCCCCGGCGTCCAAGTGGCCGGGGAATTCGACGACGAAAGCACCGTCCGGATGGAGGAAGACCCTGCCCTCCCGCCGGAATCCGAGTTGGAGCAGCACCGGCTCGACCTGGGAAATCGGATCGGACAGCGCATAACCGATGTCGTGGGTCATGTACAGG
>DYIH01000314.1 GCA_020723785.1 Thermaerobacter marianensis | reverse complement strand
TTCAAATTTTACCCGAACTCTGTTTGACCCCGGCCCTGGATACCCATACGGGTAGCAAATATGCAAATTTTGGCCGGGAATCCACCCCGTTCAGGGCAAGTTAGGGTAAAAATTGATCATCAGTCATCGAAGACCCGGTATAAAAAATACCCGAACTACGGTTCTGGGGCGGCACCCCCCTTCGGCCTCCGGTCCGGTTTGTGCGACAGGATCTCCAAGTAATAATATGGAAAGTTCGGTCCGCGTGGCGGGAACATCGGCGGAAGGCCCCGGGGGTCAGGGGCAGGGCGCGATGACGGCCAGCACCAGCATGTCCTCGGCGGCGCTCATCCCGTGAGGCTCGTCCGGCTCGCACGCCACCAGCGTGCCGGGCTTCACCGGCACCTCCGCGTCCCCCTTGAGGAACGTCCCCGTGCCCTGGGCGCAGTACATGAAAACGCGCGACGGGCTGACGTGGGCGGGGATGACCTGGCCGGCCCTGATCGAAAAGAGGACGACCCGCGCCTCCTCCGAGTCCACCAGCAGGCGCGGCTTCGGCCGCTCCGGGTCGAAGCCCGCCAGTTCGAACAGGTTCAGTGCTGACATGATTTCCCTCCCACTGCCGGCACCGGGGGTTCGATGGACCTCGGCCGCATGCTTTTCCATATGTTATAGGCAAAAAGCAGGATGCCGGCGAACAGCAGCAGAGCGCCCAGGGGCCGCAGGTCGCCGTTGCGGTTGAACCAGAACCCGGCGCTCAGCGTCAGGATCCCGATGTTGGTCAGGACGTAGTGGACAAACCCGATTGGATAACTATGGATCGCGCCGCGGCTGAGGGTCGGCAGCACATGGTAGGCGATCCCGAAGATCATCTGAATGACGAAGCCGACCAGCTGCAGGTGGGTGTGGGCCAGGCGCGGCTGTCCCCCGAAGCCGTAGGCCCACAAGCGGGCCGGATCCCACGCCAGGATCAGCCCGACGAGGCTCCCCAGCAGGAAATAGGCCAGGCTCGTCACGACGTGGATGCGCGTAAGACGGTTCATCAACAAGTCCGTCACAGCCTTTCGGGGACAGGATACGGGCTGGAAAGGCCGAATTGCTGTGATGGGCGTCACACGGCAACTGGCCTCGCACGATGACGGATGGAAACATTACGAGGCCTTGTCCGCCGACTCCAGCCGTTCCACCAGGCTGCGGGCCACCTGCCAGATGTCGCCCGCCCCCATGGTCAGGATGATGTCGCCCGGCCGGGCGATCCGGAGCAGGTATTCGACGATGTCCTCCTTGCGGGAGAAGCATGCCACCTCCCGCTTCTCCCGCTGGCGGACCATGTCGGCGAGCACCTGTGCGGATACACCGGGTATGGGCTGCTCTCCCGGCGGCGAATAGATGTCCGTCAGGACGATCTCGTCGGCCTGGCTGAAGGCCTCGCTGAAATCCTGGAGCAACAGGTGGGTGCGGACGTAGCGCTGGGGCTGGAAGACGGCGATGACCCGGCTGGCGGTGCGCTCCCGGGCGGCCCGCAGGGTGGCCACGATCTCGGTCGGGTGGTGGGCGTAGTCGTCCACCACCGTGCTGCCGTCACTCTGGCCGACGAC
>DYIH01000313.1 GCA_020723785.1 Thermaerobacter marianensis | reverse complement strand
GTCGTTCCCAGGGAGTATGTTCCCGCCGTCGAGGCCGGTGTCAGGGAGGCCATGCAGACAGGCGTCCTGGCCGGCTACCCGACGGTTGATGTGCGTGCCACGCTGTACGACGGCTCCTACCACGAGGTCGACTCCTCGGAAATGGCCTTCAAGATCGCCGGGTCCATGGCCTTCAAGGAAGGGGCGTCCAAGGCCGGCCCCGTCCTCCTGGAACCGGTGATGAAGGTGGAGGTCGTCGTCCCCGAGGATTACATGGGCGATGTCATGGGCGACCTGCAGGCGCGGCGCGGCCGCATTCAGAACATGGAGGCGCGGGGGAACGCGCGCGTCATCGATGCCTTCGTCCCGCTGGCCGAGATGTTCGGCTACGCCACCGACCTGCGGTCCAAGACCCAGGGGCGCGGCACCTACTCGATGCAGTTCGATCACTACGAAGAGGTGCCGAGGAACATCGCCGAGGAGATCGTCAACAAGGCTCAGGCCCGCACGACGGTGCGGAGATAAACTCGGTAAAGGGTTTGCTGAGGAGGTCATGGAGAAATGGCAAAGGCGAAGTTCGAGCGGACCAAAACCCACGTCAACGTCGGCACGATCGGCCATGTCGACCACGGCAAGTCGACCCTGACGGCGGCCATCACCAAGGTGCTGTCCAAACAGGGCAAAGCCCAGTTCATGGCCTATGACCAGATCGACAAGGCGCCGGAGGAGAAGGAGCGCGGCATCACCATCAACACCGCTCACGTGGAATACGAGACGGATGCCCGTCACTATGCCCACGTGGACTGCCCCGGACACGCCGACTACGTCAAGAACATGATCACCGGCGCCGCCCAGATGGACGGCGCGATCCTGGTGGTATCCGCCGCGGACGGCCCGATGCCCCAGACCCGCGAGCACATCCTGCTGGCCCGCCAGGTCGGCGTGCCGGCCATGGTCGTCTTCATGAACAAGGTCGACATGGTGATCAAGGGGTCGGCGCTGAAGGCGCTGGAGGGCGACGCGGACGCGGAGAAGGCCATCCTCGAGCTGATGGCTGCCGTCGACAGCTACATCCCGACTCCGGTGCGCGACATCGACAAGCCTTTCCTGATGCCGGTCGAGGACGTTTTCACCATCACCGGCCGCGGCACCGTCGTGACCGGGCGGGTGGAGCGCGGCAAGATCAAGGTTGGCGAGGAGGTCGAGATCGTCGGGTTCGCCGACAAGCCCACCAAGACGGTCGTAACCGGTGTCGAGATGTTCCGCAAGCTGCTTGACGAGGGCGTCGCCGGCGACAACATCGGCTGCCTGCTCCGCGGCATCGACAAGAACGACGTGGAGCGCGGCCAGGTCCTGGCGAAGCCGGGGTCCATCAAGCCGCACAAGAAGTTCAACGCCGAGGTCTATGTCCTGACCAAGGAAGAGGGCGGCCGCCATACGCCGTTCTTCAACAACTACAAGCCGCAGTTCTACTTCCGGACCACCG
The DNA here is from genome assembly GCA_020723785.1 of Thermaerobacter marianensis. Classification (GTDB taxonomy): domain Bacteria; phylum Bacillota; class Sulfobacillia; order DYIH01; family DYIH01; genus DYIH01. Next base: position 119 of record DYIH01000313.1, on the reverse strand, counting down.
ATGTCACCGGCAGCATCAAGCTGCCCGACGGAGTGGAAATGGTCATGCCCGGCGACAACATCCGGATGACCGTGGAGCTGATCGACCCGATCGCCATCGAGGAGGGCCTGCGCTTCGCC
>DYIH01000312.1 GCA_020723785.1 Thermaerobacter marianensis | reverse complement strand
GGCCAAGAGTAAACCACGGCGTGAACCAATTAACCAATCATCCGGGACACGACACCTAGGCATCAAGGTTTCAAGAGCTGCGCTGATCCGCGCTTCCCGAAGGCGCTGGACAGGGTCGCACCGTGCGTCGATCCGCGTCACGGAGACTTGGCTGGCCAAGGACGGTCAGGCGCTTGTGCATGTTACCCGGTTCGTTCGAGCTAGATAATGCCTGAATCAGGACGATCCAGGTGCTGCCAGACCTTGCCCCAAATGCGAAACGCCGACGTGATCGGCGTTTCGTGTGGACTCGGGCATGGGGCGCGAGACGTCGGGCGTGCCTCGGATTCCCGGTCAGGGGGCCTTCTTCGGCGGGTTGGCAAGGATGGCCTCGGTGATGCCCTGTGCCCAGGCCCGGTAGTACTTGCCGGTGTAATGCTGGCCGTCGACGGTCTTCCATTCGTCCGGCTTGGCGAACTTGGTGGAGTCGATATAGGTGCAGGGTGCCACGTTCTCGGCGAGGAACTCGTTCACCCGCGTGACCAGTTCGGGCGCCTTGTTGAAACGCTTGCCCCCCTGACCCCAGCCCGGGCCGGCCCAGTAGCACTGCGCCCCGGTCTCCTTGATCAGACTGGTGAGCGCGGTGACCTCCTGGTAGGCCCAGCTTTTTGGGAACTCGGCGTTGGCATAGGAGCCGATGGTGTCGCCGATGACGACCAGGATGACATCGGTCTTGTCCTTGGCCATGACATCCTTGACGGCGACACCTTCGGCCTGGCCCAGGATTTCGTTGGCTGCGCCCTGGCCGATGCGCTCCGCACGACCGCAGTCGGTCGTCGTCGGCTTGATCCACTTCATCGGCGACGCCCCGCACACCCCGATGGAGTGCACGTTGGCGCCCTGTTCCGTGAGGCTCTCATGCAGCGGGTTCATCAGGTAGTGCGGGGTCGCCATGTGGCTCTCGCCAATGACCAGGAAGGTGAGTCCAGCAAGTGCTGCGGTTGCCGACATGAGAAGTCTCCATTCAGGGGGATTGATACGGTCCTTGCCCACTCCGCTCCCCGCTGGATTGGATCGGCGGCTGCGGGACGGGGCGACATGGCGATGGTGCTTGCCGCCCGGAGGTCGCAAGCCACGTCGCATGGGGGAAAACTACACGGCGCCTTGGGTGGGGGTCAATCATAGAAGCCCTTGGCGTACAGGCCCAGGCGCCAGTCGGAGTAGCTGGCGCTCTCCTGCGCACCGAGCGTGATGCCGATGCGCCATTGAGGCGTCAGCGGCCAGGCGCCGTCGGCAAGGGCGCTGTACACAACACCCTTGCCGCTGGAGGCCGGGTATTTGCCGGGCTCCTCGCCTGTCAGCGGGTTGCCGGGCGCGGCAGCCTGCCAGTTCCAGTTGTGGCCGATACCCGCCTGAAGATTCAGCTCCAGCTTGTCCAGATGAGTTTCATACTTGGCTACGGCACCGAGCTGGACGTAGCGATCCGGGCTGAAATAGCCGCCGTGGCCGAACTCGAAGGCGCTGAGGTTGCGCTGGTAATGGCTCAGGATCAGTTCCGGTCCGAGCGACAGGCCTGGGATGGAGGTGATTGGGCGAAGTGCCCGGCTATAGA
>DYIH01000012.1 GCA_020723785.1 Thermaerobacter marianensis | reverse complement strand
ACGGGCCGCGGGGTGGCCGACCCGGCGGTACAGGCCGCCGCCCGCCGCCCGACCTGTGGCCAGAACACGCAAGATCAGCCGGACAGCCACCCGCAAGCAGGCTTCCACCAGCCGGGTGACCCCCGGGCTGGCCAGGTGGAAGTAGGCCACGGCCCCCGCCAGGAGGCCCAGCAGGAGGTAGAACCGGAGGTCGCCCCAACTGATGTAGAAGAAGCTGATGGTGACGGCCGACCCCCCGACGATGACGAAGGCCGCGTCGGCCAGCTTCACGGCCAGCCGGCCGGGGCGGGCCACGCGACGCCAGACACGCTGCAGGTCAAAGAGAAAGCCCACGGCCATCCCCGTAAGCATGATCAGCAAAAAGGCATATAACTCGACAGACAGAGAAACCAAAACGCCTCACCTCAGCGGAGGAGGCGTTCCAGGAAACCCTTGCCCCGGTCGCGGGCGTCCCGATTGGGCGCCTGATACTGGAGGCTGGCAACGGTGCCCTCCACCGCGAAGTTGCCCTGGTCCAGGTCCAGCTGGCGGATGTGCAAATTCTCTCCCCGGAGGATCAGGGTTCCCAGCCGGGTATCCAGGGTGACCTCCTGCTCGTCGAAACTCTCTACGTGCAGGACGCCGCGAATGGTGACCGTCTCCCGGTTGGTGATGACAACCTCATGCTGGGCGCCGCCCGGACCTCCGGCGCCCCCCTGTCCGGCATGCAGGTTCACGACCATCGCGCTCCTTTTCGCCCCATCCCGGCCACGCCAACGGGGCTTCGATCGGTTGGCCCCGGCCCCGGGGGCCGCCCGAATATTCGGGCGCTTCGCTTGCCCGGCGCCCCCCCCGTTTACCGCCGCGGCCAGCGTCCGGCCACGCGCCGGCAATTTATCTATATGTCCACCCCCGCCGGCTGATGCCAAACCCGGCAGACCAATGCAGCCCCGCGGCACCCGGCCACGGCCCCATCAGGTCGGATTGCCCGGCGTGAAGCCGGCCGTATCCCGGCCCTCCAGCACTTCGTAGAGTGAGGAGGCTTCGCGGGTGGGCACCGACTCCCGCACCTCAGCCACGCGCACCACCAGCCGGCGTCCGCCGAGTTCCAGGGCGAGGACATCGCCGGGCGCCACCTGCGTGCCGGCCTTGGCCGGACGGCCGTTGACGGAGACGCGCCCGCCGTCGCAAACCTCCTTAGCCAACGTCCGCCTCTTGATCAGGCGGCTGACCTTGAGGAACTTGTCCAGTCGCATCGGCACACCCCTGACGAAAGGAGCCAGGTCCGCGGCGGACCTGGCTCCCTGCCACTTCCGAATGAACGGCCAAAACGGAACGGACGCTAGTCGACCGCGTCCCGGAGCTGCTTGCCGGCCTTGAAAGCGGGAACCTTGGAGGCCGGGATCTTGATCGACTGGCCGGTCTGCGGGTTACGGCCCATCCGCGGCTTGCGGGCACGCACCTCAAACGTGCCGAACCCGACGAGAGCAACCTTGTCGCCCTGCTTCAAGGCGTCCTGGATGCTGTCGATGACCGCGTTGACCGCCTTCTCCGAGTCCTTCTTGGTCAAGCCCGCCCTCTCCGCTACCGTTGCAACCAGATCGTTTTTGTTCATACCTGCTAGCCCCCTTCCAGCAATTTTGCTGGTTACTTCGCCCACAACTCTGAAATTCCTGCCGCAAAACCGGCAAAGCGCTTTATTTTATGCGGTTTTCACGGTCCTTGACGCATTTCCAGAGCTCGTCCATCTCATCCAAGGTCATTTCTTCCAGCAGGCGACCGCTATTCAGCGCCTCTTCTTCCAAGGCGCGGAAACGGCGGGAGAACTTGCGGTTGGCCGCCTTGAGGGCCAGCTCCGGGGACAGCCCCAGGAGCCGGGCCACGTTCACCAGGGCGAAGAAAAGGTCACCCAGCTCTTCCTCGATAGCCGCCCGGTCTCCCCCGTCCCAGGCGCGCAGGAACTCGGCCATCTCCTCTTCCACCTTGGGCCAGGCCTCGCGGGCCGAGGTCCAGTCGAAGCCGGCCTGGGCGGCCCTGGCCTGGAGCTTTTCCGCCTCAGCCAGGGCGGGCAGGCTCGCCGTGACGCCGTCGAGGCGCGACGGCATGGGGTCTGCCCGCCCCGCCGCCGCCCGTTCCCGCCGCTTGATCTCTTCCCAGCCGGCCCTGACCTGGTCAGGGGTGTCGGCCTGGCCGGCGGCGAAGACGTGGGGGTGGCGGCGGACGATCTTCTCGGTGATCCCGCGGACCACCGCGTCGATGTCGAAATGCCCGCTTTCCGCCGCGATGACGCTGTGGAGCACCACCTGCAGCAGCAGGTCACCCAGCTCCTCGCCCAGGTGGCCCGGTTCCCCCTCGTCGATGGCCTCGGCGACCTCGTATGCCTCCTCGATGACATACGGCCGTAGGGACCGGTGGGTCTGCTCCCGGTCCCAGGGACAGCCGCCGGGCGCCCGCAGGCGTTCCACCACCCGGACCAGGGCGCGGAACGGGTCTTCCGCGCCGGGGGTCAGTGGTTCCACAACACCGCCTCCTTCAACGAATCAACCGCGCCCGCTGCAAAAGCCCGCCCAGCCGGGAACCGATACCCGGGACAGACTCCAGATCCCTGGCCGTCACGCCTCCCACGGCGACCAGCACCAGGGGGTACACGGCGACTCCCACGCCGACGGCGACCAGCGTGGCCGGTTTCAGGCCGATTGTGCCGGCCAGGCCCAGGTAGCTCAGGCGTACGGCGACACCCATCACCACCGCCGCCAGCAACGATTTGGCGCCGGCGGCGGCCCAGTCGATGCGCCGTCCCATGAGCCTCTCCAGGTTGCGGCTGTTGAGCCATGACGCCACCAGGTAGGCCGCCGAGGTGGCCAGGGCGGCGCCGGCGATGTTGAGGGCGGGGATGGCGGTCAGGTACCAGGTGAGCACCAGCTTGATCCCGGCTCCGGCCAGCAGGCTGCGCATCGGGAGCCGCGGGTAACCCATCCCGTGAAGCACGGAAGAAAAGGTCTGCTGGAGTCCCAGGAAGAGAGCCCCCGCCGCCAGCAGGGCCAGGGACGGCCCGGTCTCGGGGGCGTCGTAGAACAGCGTCGGGATCTCCCGCGCCAGGGCGATGAGGCCGGCCGTGGCCGGCAGGACGATCATCAGCGTGAACCGGACCCCGACCTGGTTCTTGGCGTACGCCGCCGCGCGGTTGCCGCGGGCCATGGCCTCGGCGATCGACGGGATCAGGCTCATGCCCACGGCGTAGCTGAAGACCGTCGGGGCGATGATGAAAGGCAGGGCGAAGCCGGTCAGGACGCCGTACAGCGCCGTCGCCCGATCCCCCAGGCCAGCGGCGTGGAGCCGCGAAGGAACGAGGGTGGAATCGATCATGCCCATGATGGGCTGGATGATGGCAACCAGGGAAATGGGCAGGGCCAGGTCCAGGATCTCCCGCAGGACCGCCGCCGTGTTCACGTCCCCGCCCGGCGCGTTGGCGGGCCTCCGCATCGGGTTCACGGAATGCCGGCGGAAGACGGACATCAGGTATAGCAGCCCTATGACAGCGCCGGTGACGGCGCCGAAAGTTGCTCCGGCGGCCGACCATTCGATCCCGCGGGGCAACAGCAGGGAGGCGAAGAGCAGCATGGTGGCCACCCGCACGATCTGTTCGATGACCTGGGAAACGGCGTGGGGGGCCATTGCCTGGAGGCCTTGGAAATACCCCCGGTAAGCCGACATTATCGAGACGAAGAAGATGGCCGGGGCGATGGCCCTGATGGTCAGCGTCGCCCGGGGATCCCTGAAGAGGTATTGGGCGAAGTAGGGGGCGCCGAGGTAGAGCAGGAGACCGAACACCAATCCCAGCATGGTCAGCATCGCCCGGGAGACGCGAAAGAGGTGCTGGGCGTCCCGCCACTGGTCGCGGGCCAGTTTTTCCGCCAGGAGCTTGGCGATAGCCGAGGGGACGCCGGTGGCGGAGACACCGAGGAGCGCCGTGTAAAGTGGATAGGCGTACATGAACAGCCCGATGCCGACCTGGGCCTGCTGCCCGCCCCCCATGAACCATGGCAGGGTGAAGCGGTAAACGACGCCGAGGCCCCGGCTGATCAGGCTGCCCAGGGCCAGGATCATGGCACCCCTGACGAACGAATCCCTGGACACGCAATCCCCCTCGGTGCCTGCCTCGCTCCTAATATAAACCTGTGCGCGAGTGCCTTGTCGAGCACCGCGATGAGCATCCACCGACTCTCGCAGGGCTTATAGCGGACGTGGGCGCAGCCTGGAACAAGGCATCGCGCCAATTATATAACAAAAAGGGCAGGCACGCCCGCCTTCGCGTGACTGCCCGAAGGTGTTTGAAAAAGGCCCTCCTGCGGCGTTGCCTTCGTCGCTCTTACTGCTCCATCTGACGCCCCAGGAAGCCGGCGGCCGCCTCCGTCAGCTTGGCCTCCAGGTCGCCCATCTGGACCCCCGGTTCCTTGGAGCAGAGGACGACGGCCCCCACCGGGTCGCCGTGGGCGACGATCGGGGCGACGACGTAGGCGGAAAAGCGGCCGTCCTCGTCTTCGTCGGCCAGCAGCGTACCCCGCGCGCCGCGGTCCCCGGCCCTGGAGGCCACCACCGGTTCCCGGCCGGCCATGGCCCGCTCGACGACGCTGCCCACACGCTTGTCGATGAACTCTTTTTTCGGCGCCCCGGCCACCGCGATGTAAACGTCCCGGTCGGAGATAAGGGCGATGTGCCCGGCCGTCTCGTGCAGCGAATCGGCGTATTCCTTGGCAAAGTCGCCGAGTTCCCCGATGGGGGAATACTTCTTGAGGATCACTTCGCCGTCACGGTCGACGAATATCTCCAGCGGATCCCCTTCGCGGATGCGCAGGGTGCGGCGGATTTCCTTGGGGATCACCACCCGTCCCAGATCGTCGATGCGCCGAACGATACCGGTCGCCTTCAAGTGTCTTCCTCCTCGTGGATGCGGCGTACGGCCCGCGGACGGGGCTCCGGGAAACCCCGGCAGGCCCGCGGCCCGGTGGGGACCCTCTCCCGCCCCCCACCGAGTCCTGGACCCGGTGGGGACCCCGGTGCCGGATGCTTGGCTTTTCCGTAGTGTACGCGCTCATGCGCCGCCATTATTCACCCTTGGCCGCCGGCGATCGCGCCTTCGGACACTCGCGAGTCAAGCCACCGCTGCACCTCGGATAGGTTCTCGATGGCGGACAGCAGGCCCGCCGCCAGCTCCAGGGCGGGCTCGCCGGGTGCTTCCGCCCGCAGCCGCAGGGCGGGCTTGGGCGCCAATTGCACGGCCAAGCGCCGGCCGAAGCGCGTGCGCAGGTTCTCCATGGACCGCACCAGTTCCCGCAGGTAGCCGGGGAAGGTGACGCGGAGCCCGGCACGCTCCTGGGAGATCGCCAGCACGCCTAGGTTGGCGGCCCGCGCCTTGAGGCGGGCCAGGCCGAGCAGGTTGGCCGCCGGCTCCGGCAGCGGGCCGAAACGGTCGGCGAGTTCCGCCTCCAGGTCGCCGGCTTCCTGCAGGGTTGTTATGGCGTGGACCTTCTTGTAGATTTCGATCTTGGAGCGGGCGTCGGGGATGTAGGCGTCGTCCAGGTAGGCATCGACGGCCAGCTCGATGACCGGCTCCGTGCGCGGCACCGCGCGCTCGCCCTTCAATTCCCGCACCGCCTCGGCCAGCATCTGGCAGTAGAGGTCGAAGCCCACCGAGACGATGAACCCGTGCTGTTCCGGACCGAGGATGTTGCCGGCACCGCGTATCTCCAGGTCGCGCAGGGCGATCTTGAAGCCCGACCCCAGCTCGGTGAACTCCTTGATCGCTTCCAGCCGTTTCTGGGCCACCTCGTTGAGGATCTTTTCCCGGCGGTACGTGAAGTAGGCGTAGGCCATCCGGTTGGAGCGACCGACGCGGCCCCGGATCTGGTAAAGCTGGGCCAGGCCGAAGCGGTCGCTGTCCTCGACCACCAGCGTGTTGGCGTTGGCGATGTCCAGGCCCGACTCGATGATGCTGGTGCATACCAGGATGTCCGATCTCCCCTCGAGAAAGTCCAGCATGACCTGTTCCAGGTCGTCCTCGGGCATCTGGCCGTGGGCGACGGAGATGCGCGCCCCCGGCGCCAGTTGGCCGACGCGGCGGCGCACCCCGTCGATCCCCCGCACGCGGTTGTGCACGTAGTACACCTGTCCGCCCCGGGCCAGCTCGCGTTCGATGGCGTCCCGCACGAGGCCCTCGTCATATTCGATGACGTACGTCTCGACCGGAAAGCGGTTCTCCGGCGGCGTCTCGATGACGCTCATGTCGCGCAGCCCGGCCATCGACATATGGAGGGTGCGCGGGATGGGCGTGGCCGTCAAGGTGAGCACGTCCACCGTCGCCCTGAGGCGCTTCAGCGCCTCCTTGTGGGCCACGCCGAACCGGTGCTCCTCGTCGATGATCAAGAGCCCCAGGTCCTTGAAGTTGACGTCCGGCTGGAGCAGGCGGTGGGTGCCGATGATGATGTCGACCTCGCCCTTGCGCAGGGCGGTGATGGCCCCGGCCTGCTCCTTCTGCGTCTGGAACCGGCTCAGGACGCGGATGCGCACCGGAAAGCCCTCGAACCGCGCCGTGAAGGTCAGGTAGTGCTGCTGCGCCAGGATCGTCGTCGGCACCAGCACCGCTACCTGTTTCCCGTCCATCACCGCCTTGAAGGCGGCACGCATGGCCACCTCCGTCTTGCCGAAGCCGACATCGCCGCAGAGGAGCCGGTCCATGGGGCGCGGCCGCTCCATGTCCCGCTTGATCTCGGTCACGGCCTGGAGCTGGTCGGGCGTCTCCTGGTAGGGGAATGCCTCCTCGAACTCCCTCTGCCAGACGGTATCCGGGGTGAAGGCATAACCCTCGAGGGCCTCCCGGGCGGCGTAGAGCCGGAGGAGTTCCTCGGCCATCCGGTGCACGGATTCTTTGACCCGTTGCTTGACCCGCGCCCATTCGTTGCCGCCCAGTTTGTTCACCCGGGGGGCGCGCCCCTCGCCGCCGACGTATTTCTGCACGAGCTGGATCTGATCCACCGGGACCTTCAGCCGGTCGGTCCCCTCGTAGCGGATGACCAGGTAGTCGCGCTTGACCCCCAGGATCTCCTCGGTGCTGATCCCCAGATATTGGCCGATGCCGTGCTGGACGTGGACGACGTAGTCGCCGATCTTGAGATCCTGGTAGGTGGCCAGGCGCACCCCTTCCTGAGCGCGGGCCGCATCCCTGCGGCGCGGCTGCCGGCGCTTTCCCAGGGCCTCCTGTTCGGCCAGGCAGACCAGCCGCAGGGCAGGGAAGACGAAGCCGGCGTGGAGGCTCCCCGGAACGATGGCCACCTGCCCCGGCGCCGGCGCCGGCCAGGCCTCGCGCCACTGTACCGGTTCCGCCGCCTCGGGCGCCGCCGCCCGGGACCAGGCCTCGGCCGAGCGCACCGGGATCGCCGCCTCCCGCAACCCCGCCGCCAGCCGCCGCGCCCGCTCCTCCGAGGCGGCAAAGACGCAGCAGGCGTAGCGCTGCTCCAGCCAGGCGCGCAGCTCGTCCAGGAACAGATCCCACTGCCCCCGGAAGGCGGGCACCGACTTGCTCGCCACCGAAAGCACCTGCCGCGGCTCCGTGCCCGGCAGGCTGCGGGGCAGGAGGGAGAAGAAAAGGACCTGCTCCGCCGCCAGCCGGCGCCGCCATTCCTCGGGTCCGAACTGCAGGCGCTCCTGGGACGGGAGCAGCCGCCCCTCGTCCAAAAGCGATACGACGCGTTCCGACCACTGCCGGCTGGCCCCTTCCACAGCCTCGAACACTCGCGGCGCGTCGGCCAGGACCACCAGCGGCCGCGACGGGAAGTAATCCAGCAGCGTCGCCGGCGGATAGAGGAAGGGGGCGTAGAGCTCCCAGAGGCCCGGCTCCATCCGGGCCAGGTGGCTGCCGACGCGCTCCCGTAGCGCCTGCGCCTGGGCCACCCGCCCGGCCCGTTCCAGCCGCGCGGCCGCCTCCTCCGCCTCATCGCGCAGACGCTCGCGCCAGGCCGCGGGGCCGCCCGCCGGCAGGACCGCCTCCCGCGCCGGCGGAACGACGGCCGCCTCCATGGGCTGCAGCGAGCGCTGCGAGGCCACGTCGAAGCTGCGCACCGACTCCACCACGTCGCCAAACCATTGCAGGCGGAGGGCGCCCTGCCCGGTGAGCGGGTAGACGTCCAGGAGGCCGCCTCGGACGCTGAACTGTCCCGGGCTCTCGACCCGGTCGACCCGTTCGTAACCGCCGTCCACCAGCCGGCCCATGGCGGCGGACAGGTCCAGCTCCTGGCCCGGCCGTGCGGCAAGGACCGCCTGGCGGAAGACACCAGCCGGCACGAGGGCGCGCAGCAACGCTCCGGCGGGGGCCACCACCACCCCCGCCCCCTGCCCCGCCGCCAGCCGCTGCAGCACCGCCAGCCGCTGGCCGGCCACGTCCGGGCTCCTGGCGACCACGTGGTATGGTACGACTTCCATGGGCGGGAAGTAGTCGGCCCTGTCGTCCCCCAGCCATGCCGATACGTCCGTCGCCAGCTCCAGGGCCTCGCGGAAGCCCGCAGCCACCAGGAGAACCGGGCGACCAGTCCACCGGCGCAGGGCCGCCGCGAGAAAGGCCACCTGCCCCGGCTGCAGCCCGAAGAAGGCCTGCTCGCCATAGCCCTTCTTGACGCCGTCGAGCAGGCTGCGGAACTCCGGCAGGTCCGTCCAGAGTTGCAGGTAGGCCTCGGGACCGGCCATGGTGCAACCATCTCCCATTTGAGGTATATTATAGCACGGCGCCGCGTGGCACGGCCTCCTCCGGATTGAGGTCGTGCCCCGGAACGCAACCGAGGACGGGCTTTTTCACATGCCTTTCGCCAGGTGCTCTCCCAGCGGGGTGGGCAGCCCGTCGATGCTGCGGGCGTTCTTTTCCTCCCAGTAGGCCCGCAGCCCGTCCTCGCCCTTGGCCTGGGACCACCGTGCCAAATCCTCCCGCTCGCCCACGTAGTCGAGCAACGGCACGCCGTAACCGCAGGAGGTCTGCACCAGGTGGATCTCCGCCTCGATGATCTGCCGCGTCCCCGGCAGTGACTCGAACAACCGGCAGAGTTCGTCCCACCCCGCCCGGCCGTGGCAGACCACCCGCCCGCGGCCGTACAGCCGCAGGATCATCGGCGGGCCTTCGAAGGCGCAGAACATTAGGGTGATGCGCCCGTTCTCCATGAGGTGTGCGCTGGTCTCGTTGCCGCTGCCGGTCAGGTCCAGGTAGGCCACCCGCGAAGGCGACAGGACGCGGAACGTGTCCTGCCCTTTGGGCGACACGTTGACGTGATGATCGGGACTCAGGGCAGCCGTGGCCACGAAGAACACCTTCTGGCGCCGGATGAAGTCGATATGCTCCGGCTGCAGGGCCGGGAACCGCTTGCCCAAGTTTACCGCCCCCCCTTCCCGGCGGGCTCGACAGGCCGGGTGCTCTGTGGAGCGATGCGTCCAGCGTCAACCATCACTCCCCAAGGGTGTGGGGGGTGACGCGGCAGCGGCACGGAACAAGGCACCCGGCCTAGTTGAACCGCTGCATCGCCGCCTCGAAGCCCTCGGCCACCGCCAGCAGGATTGCCTCGCGGGCGGCCTCCAGGGCCGGCGCCAGCGCCTCCCGCTCGGCGGGGGTGAAGGGCTGCAGGACGTATTCGGCGGCGTCCTGGCCCGGCGCGGGCCGCCCGATCCCGATCCGCACCCGGCAAAACGCCTCGTCCCCCAGCGCCTGAATGACCGAGGCCACTCCCCGGTGGCCGCCGGCGCCACCCTGCAGCCTGAGCCGCAGCTTGCCCAGGGGCAAGTCCATGTCGTCGAACACCAGGATGATACCGCCCGGGTTCAGGCCGAACCACCGGGCCGCCGCCGCCACCGCCTCGCCGCTCCGGTTCATGTAGGTCAGGGGTTTGAGGAGGATGATCTCCCGCCCGCCCGCCTGCCCGCCGGCCAGCAGCCCGTGCCAGCGCCCCTCCCGCCACCGCCATCCAAACCGTTCGGCGAGGCCGTCGACGACCATGAACCCGGCGTTGTGGCGGGTCTGGGCGTACTGCGGGCCGGGGTTGCCCAGCCCGGCGACGAGCCAGGCCGGGCTATTGAAAGAGTGCGCTGACCGACTCATCTTCATGGATACGCAGGATGGCCTCGGCGATCAGCGGGGCGATGGAAAGCACCCGGAACTTTTCCGTGCGCCGCTCGGGCGGTATGGGGATCGTGTTGGTAACCACGATCTCCTTGACCGGCGCCGCGGCCAACCGCTCGTAGGCCGGTCCGGACAGGACCGGGTGGGTGCAGCAGACGTAGATGTCGCCCACCCCCCGCTCGTGGAGGGCCTGGGCGCCCTTGGCGATGGTCCCCGCCGTGTCGACCATGTCGTCGACGATGATGACGTTCCTGCCCTCGACCCGGCCGATGACGTTCATCACCTCGGCGAGGCCCGGCTCGGGCCGCCGCTTGTCGATGATCGCCAGGGGCACCCCCAGCCGGTCGGCCATTTCCCTGGCACGCGTCACGCCGCCGGTGTCGGGTGAGACTACGACGGCGTCGGGCAGGTTCAGGGCGGCGAAATAATCGCCAAGGATCGGGCTTCCGTACAGGTGGTCGACGGGAATGTCGAAGAACCCCTGGATCTGCCCGGCGTGCAGGTCGACGGTGAGCACCCGCCGCGCCCCGGCGACGGTGATCAGGTTGGCCACCAGCTTGGCCGTGATCGGCTCGCGCCCACGCGTCTTGCGGTCCTGGCGGGCGTACCCGTAGTAGGGGATGACGGCTGTGATGCGCCGCGCCGACGCGCGCCGGAAAGCGTCGATCATGATCAGGAGTTCCATGAGCGTTTCGTTGGCCGGCTGGCAGGTCGGCTGGATGACGTAGACGTCGTCTCCCCTGACGCTCTCGTTGACCATCAGCTTGACTTCGCCGTTGCTGAAACGCCCGAGATCCGCGTTACCCAGCGGGATCCCGATGTAGTCGCATATCTCCTGGGCCAGTTCGCGGTTGGCCGTTCCGGAGAACACCTTGAGGCGGCCGTCGTAAGCCGGCACCCGCTCCACCGTCCATTCCGCCCCGCCGAAGGCCGCACCGGCGTATCGTCCGGGACCCCGGTCGATTCGGCGAAGGTCTTTTTTCCCCACCAGGGCAACCCGGCGGATTTCATCAATCGGGTCGTTTAGGGGGCAGACCTCGTCCCACCCGGCACCGGCCTGTCCCGCCAAAGCCGGCCCGGCGTCACCGCGCGCCGCGGCCCGGCAAGCTCCGTTTCAGCGGTCATTTCCGCCGTGTTTGCCGTTGAAACGCTTCTCGACCCAGCCCTGCTTGTTCTCCTGGCGGGCCCTGGCGATGGCCAGCGCCCCCGGCGGAACATCCTGATTGATGGTCGAACCCGCGGCCACGTAGCCCCCGTCGGCAACGCGCACCGGCGCCACCAGGTTGGCATTGCAGCCTATGAAGGCGCCGTCGCCGATGTGGGTCGGGTGCTTGGCAACGCCGTCGTAGTTGACCGTCACCACGCCGGCGCCGATGTTCACGCGGCTGCCGATCACGGCGTCCCCGATGTAGCTGTGGTGGTGTACCTTGGTGCCGGCGCCGAGGTGTGAATTCTTCACCTCGGCGAAGTTGCCCACCTGCACGCCGGGCTCCAGCCGCGAGCCGGCCCGCAGGTGGGAAAACGGTCCGATGGTGACGCCGTCGGCGACCTGGCTCTCCTCCAGGACCGAATGCCAGACCCGCACCCCGTCTCCGAGACGGCAACCGGTGATGTGGGCGCCCGGCCCCAGCCGGCAGCCGCGGCCCACCTCCGTCTCACCTTCGATGACGGTGAACGGAGCCAGCACGGTATCGCGCCCCACCCGCGCCCGCGGGCTCACATACGTCGTCGCCGGGTCGACAACCGTCACCCCGGAGTCCATCAGCCGGTTGAGCACCCGTTCCCGCAGGGCGGCCTCCGCCCGGGCCAGGTCACGGCGGGTGTTGACCCCCTGGACCTCGAGCGGCTCTTCCGTGAGAACCGTCTCCACCCGGAAGCCGCCGGCGAGGAGATCGGGGATCACGTCCACCAGGTAGTACTCGCCCTGGGCATTGTCGGGGCGCACCCGTTCGAGGGCGGCGAAGAGGGGGCCGGCCCGGAAGCAGTAGATCCCGGGGTTGACCTCGCGGATGGCCTTCTCGGCCGGCCCGGCGTCGGCCTCTTCCACGATGCGCTCAAAGCGCCCGGCGGCGTCCCGCACGATGCGCCCGTAACCCCGCGGGTCCTCGACGGTGACGGTGAGCAGGGTGGCCGCGGCTTCCCTCTCCCGGTGGACGCGGATGAGCCGCGCCAGGGTTTCTGGCGTCAGGAGCGGCGTGTCGCCGTAGAGGACGACGGCGTCGGCGCCGTCGTCGATCAGCGGCCGCGCCTGCAGGAGGGCGTGTCCCGTTCCCAATTGCCGTTCCTGGACAGCGTACTCCACCCGATCCCCCAGCAGTTGGCGCACCGCCTCCCGCTGGTGGCCGACGACCGCGATGACGCGGCCCACCCCGGCCTCCCGCAGGGCGTCCAGCACCAATGCCACCATGGGCACTCCGCCGACCGGGTGCAGCACCTTGAGCAGGTCGGACCGCATGCGCTTGCCGTGCCCGGCCGCCAGCACGACCCCGACCGTCCCGCCCCTCGATTCCCCCCGACGGGTCTGCGGATCCGTCGGGGATCCCCATTCATTCGACCCGCCAGGGATCCCGGGATTTCCGCCCATGCCCCACTCCCCTTGCAACCCTGCCGGACCTCGGCCCGGCTGGAATCGGTCCCCCTGCGCATAGCCCGGCATTCGGCTTTCGGCAGGACCACCATCTCGCGTCCCGCCAAACCCGGCGGAGACCCCGCCTCGTCCGCGGAGGCACCGGTAATCCATACGGGAATCTCCGCTCGTTTCTAGTGTAAGCCGATTCGGGGCCGCCCACGCCCGCGTTATCCGACACCGAAGCCACCGATCCGGCACGAGGATTCTGCGCCTGCCACCCTGTTCCCTGCCCCAATTATTATACAGGGGTCCGTCGGGTTTCGTCATGAACCGCGGCGGACAGACGGCACATTGTTCGGGGAGAATCGGGCTTTGTCGAGAGAAATTGTCGCTCCAGCTTTTTGCTCAGGTCCGCCACGACGGGAAACATGCTGAACCGATACCCTCCCGGCGTAAACATCCTCAGGGAGGGGATGGGGATGAGCCGCCCGGCACCGCTGAGGACGAAAGCGCCCGGCCCGCCCGGCTTACCTGGAACGCCCGGCGCCGCTGCTGTGGCGGCCGCCTTCATCGGCACGGTGGTGGGGGCCGGTTTCGCCTCTGGCCAGGAAGTCTGGCAGTTCTTCACCACCTTCGGGAAATTCGGAACGCTCGGCATCCTGCTGTCCACCGCGCTGTTCGTCTTCTTCGGGCTGATGGCCCTCCGCTTGGGCGAACGCACCCAAGCCCGCTCCCACGCCGCCATCGTGGAGGCGGTCGGCGGGGGCTGGCCGGGCCGCGTCCTGGACGGACTGATCACCTTCTTCCTGTTCGGGGCGCTGGCCACCATGGTCGCCGGGGCCGGAGCCATCTTCGAGGAGGAGTTGGGGGCGCCCGCGCTGGCGGGGAACCTGCTGCTCCTCGCCGCCACGCTGGCCACGGTCTGGTCCGGGCTGCAGGGCGTGATCGGCGCCATGCGCGCCGTGACGCCGCTGTTGCTGGCCATGGCGGTGGGGCTCAGCCTGGCTACCCTGTCGGGTGAGGGCGGCACGCCCCCAAACTTCCCGACCGACCCCTCCGCCGCGCCGCTCCCCTGGTGGCCGGCGGCGGCCGTCCTCTACGTCTCGTACAACATGGTCGGGGCCGTATCAGTCCTGACGCCCCTCGGAGGGGCGGGAACCGGCCGAGCCGCGCAGCTGCTGGGCGCCACCCTCGGTGGCTCCGGCCTGGGCTTGGCGCTGGCGGCCATTCACCTGGCGCTTGCCGCCAGCGAACCGGCGGCCACCGCGTACAAGGTGCCCATGCTCCATGTGGCCAAGCACCTGGGACCCGTCATGGGGCTCGTCTATAGCGGAGTGCTGCTGGCGGAAGTGTATACGACGGCCGTTGCCTGCCTGTACGGGCTGGCCTCCCGTATCGCCGAATCGGGAAGGAGCGTGTCCGGGAAAGCCGCTTTCCGCCGCGTGGCCCTGGTGACCGGGACCGCCTCCCTGGCGGCCGGACACCTCGGCTTCGCCCAGCTCGTCGGCACCTTCTATCCCCTGGCGGGGCTGGCCGGTCTGGTGTTGTTGATCCTCCTTGCCGGGCAGGTCAGGCCTTTGCCGCGCTAACCTTATCCTCTCTTGGCCTTTTATCGATCGTGGATCCCCGCTGATACCCGGAACCGGAACCTCGCCATTTACATCCAGACAGGGAGCGCGTTGCGAAATCCCGATGTCGACGACGCCGGCGGGGCGGCCACTGCGCATCCAGCCCCGAATCACCAGGGCCGATGGGGCGACACATGGCTTGTGGCGCTGTTCGCACCCACCGGTGGGAGATGTCGAAAGTGGCCGTCCCTTTTCGCAACGCGCTCCAAGAGCCCCACCAACGGCGGAGCCCCGTCACTCGCACAACTCCTGACGCGCCCCCTACACCGCCGCGCGCGCCCCTTCCTGGCGGGCGGCCCACTCCTCATAGGCCTTAAGCACCGCCTCCTGGATCATCTCCCGAGCCTCGGCCGTCACCGGGTGGGCTATGTCGCGGTATTCGCCCTGCCCAGTCTTCCGGGACGGCATGCTGACGAAGAGGCCGTTGGCCCCCTCCACCACCCGGATATCGTGCACGACGAACTGCCCGTCGAAACAGACCGATGCGGATGCCCGCACCCTGTCCCCGAAAGCGCGGCGCAGTTTTACGGATGTGATCTCCATCGGCTCACCCCCTTCCCACTCGCTTCCAATTTATCAGAAGTATTCGATGCTTGAAGCCAAATTCCTCCTTTTTCCAAAACACATTTTCGATGTCGAGAAATGAACGGTTAAATGACCCGGATGGGGTAGCCCTCGTCGCGCAGGCGCTGGAGGACCTCCTCCACGTGCTGGCGGTCGCGGGCTTCCAGGGTGAGCATGACCTCGGTGTCGCCGAGGGGGACGCCCGGTTGGAGGCGTTCGTGCCCGACGGATATCACGTTGGCCTGGGCGGCCTGGATCACGCCGAGCAGGCGGTGCAGCCCGCCGGGCCGGTCGGGGACCATCGTCACCACGCGAACGTAGCGTCCCTCCTCGACCAGGGCGTGGTCGATGATCCGGGCCAGGAAGTTGACATCGATGTTGCCGCCGCTGGCCAGGACCACAACCGTCCGCCCGGCCAGGTCCAGGCGGCCCGAGAGCAGGGCGGCCAGGCCGGCGGCGCCGCCGCCCTCGACGACCAGCTTGCCTGTTTCGAGGAAGAGGAGGATGGCCCGGGCGATCTCGTCCTCGCTGACCAAGACCATGTCATCCACCCAACGGCGCATCAAAGCCAGGGTCCCCTCGCGGGGGCGCTTGACGGCCAAGCCGTCGGCGATGGTGCGCACCGTCGTCAGATGGACGGGGCTGCCCGTCTGCCAGGAACGGTAGGCCGCGGCAGCCCCCTCGGGCTGGACGCCGATGACCCGGATACCCGGATGGACGGCCTTGGCCGCCACCGCCACGCCGGAGATCAGCCCGCCGCCGCCGACGGGCACCAACAGCACGTCGGCTTCGGGGGCCTGTTCCATGATCTCCAGGCCGACCGTGCCCTGTCCGGCTACGACAGCCGGGTCGTCGAAGGCGGGGATGAACGTCAACCCCTGGGACTCTTCCAGTTCGCGGGCCTTGTCGTAGGCCTGGTCGAATCCGTCGCCGTGGAGGACCACCTCGGCGCCGAAGCCCCGCGCCGCCACGATCTTGGTCAGCGGCGCCGCCTCGGGCATGACCACAACGCAGCGCAGCCCCAGCCAGCGGGCGGCCAGGGCCACCCCCTGGGCGTGGTTCCCTGCGGAGGCGGCCACCACCCCGTGGGCCTTCTGGGGCTCGTCGAGCTGGCGGAGCTTGTTGTAAGCGCCCCGGATCTTGAAGGAACCGGTCTTCTGCAGGTTCTCGGCCTTGACCAGCACCTGGGCGCCAGAGAGTCCCTGGAATGCCTCGAACTTGAGGACCGGCGTGACGTGCACCCGCTCGCGCAGGGCCGCCGCGGCCTCCCGGATATCCGCCGGCGTTACGTCGAAAAGCATCGTTTGGCTCACCGTCGCCCCGTCCCCCTTCCGCCGCCGCTCAGAACGGCTTCAGCGAGTTTAAGATCCTCCGGCTTGTCCACGTCCATGCCGATTTCCGGATCAGCCACAATGACGGCCCGGGCAGGGACGCCGGCCAGCCGGGCGACCACGGCCTCCAGCTCGGGGATGCCGGCCCGCTTCAGCAGGAACTTCACCACCGTTCCCCATCCCAGGAGGCCGGCCAGCCGGAGGGGGCTCTTGCGGGCGGCGTAGAACCGTTCCGCCAGGTCCAGCAGCCCCGGCGCGGCGGCGGAGTCGACGCGAAACAGGTTGCCGCCGGTGAACGCCCCCTCGCGCACGGTGACGAAGGTGCGGCGGGCGCCGGGGGAACGGGCCATGCACTCGGCCCTGGGGATGATCGGGTAGTGCAGGGACGCCGGGACCGCCTCGCAGGCCGCCAGGAACGCGTCGATCATGGGCCCGGTCAGCAGAGGTACGTCGCCCCCCACGAGCAGCACCGCGCCGCCCCGCGGCACTCCCCCGGCGGGCGGCGCCACGCCTGGCGTCCGCCCGTCGGCGGACAGCGCCACGCCCGCGCCGGCGGCGGCCAGGCCGCGGCGGAGGTTCTCCACCAGGCTCCCGCCGGGGGCCACCAACGTGACGTCCGGCCCGACGGCCGGCCCCAGGGCCTCCGGCCCCACGACCACCACCCGGCCGACGCCCGCCGCCTGCCGCAGCGCCGCGACGACATGCGCGGCCATGGGCCGGCCGGCGATCTCGATCAGCGCCTCCCATGGGACCGCGCCGGCCTCCCGCAGGGCGCCGGTATTGGGGCGCCCTGCCAGAACCACCGCATCGATCAAACTGGCAGCCTCCCCACCCCATGCGGGCTCAGCGCCGTAATTATAACCGTCTCCGCCAGGTCCGCCACGCCGCTGGCCAGCGCCTCGGCCTGGCCGGTATCGCGGGCCAGGGCGAAGACGGTCGGCCCGCTGCCGGACATCAGCACCCCCGGCGCGCCCAGGGCCGCGAACCGTTCCTTGAGCCGGGCCACGGCCGGATACCGGGCCAGGGTGACCGTCTCCAGCACGTTGCCGAGGGCCCGGCAGACGCCGCCGAAGTCCCGGGCGGCCAGGGCCGCGGCCATGGCCGCGTTGTCCGGATGCCGACCCACGGCGGCCAGGTCCAGGCTCCGATACACGTCGGCCGTGGACACGGCCAGGCCGGGCCGCGCCAGCACCACCGGCCAGGGGCCCGGGAAGGCCAGCGGCGCGAGCCGCTCCCCGATGCCCCGCGCCAGGGCCGTTCCCCCCATGAAGAAGAAGGGCACGTCCGCCCCCAGCCCGGCCGCCAGCCCCGCCAAATCCTCCGGGGAGAGCCCCAGCCCGAAGAGGGCGTTCAGCCCCCACAGCACGGCGGCCGCGTCGCTGGAGCCTCCCCCCAGCCCGGCGGCCACTGGAACGGCCTTTTCCAACGTAATCTCCACCGGGAATTCCCGCCCCAGGTGGCCCTCGAGGGCACGCACGGCGCGCAGCGCCAGGTTCTCCTCGCCCCGCGCCATGCCGGCGGCGCCGCTCCCGCAGCAGACGAGCCGGGCCGGCCCATCCATGGCGGCGATGGTCACCCGATCCGCCAGCTCCAGGGCCTGCATGACGCTGGCGATCTCGTGGTAGCCGTCCGGCCGCCGTCCCAGGACGTCCAGCGTCAGGTTCACCTTGGCCGGAGCCCG